>JACQUS010000001.1 GCA_016210125.1 Chloroflexota bacterium
GCCGGAGACGGCGTGGTCGGCGCCGGGCGCACCGCGCCGCGTTCGAGCTCGAAGCCGGCCATCTGCCAGGCCATCGTGCCGTTCTCGAGAGCGTAGGCGTTGGCGAAGCCCATGCACCGAAGGAGCTGCGCGCCGAGGATGCTGCGCGTCCGCCCGGCGCAGTGCACGAGGATCGGCGCGCTGGCGTCAGGGACTAGGTCGTGGATCGCCAACGCGAGCTGGCCGCCCGGCACGCCGTACGCGCCGGGCAGGTGTCCGCGCTCGTACTCTTGCGGCGTGCGCGTGTCGATGACGAGGAAGCGCTCTCCGTGCTGCTGGCGGGTCATGACCTCGGCCGGCGCGAGCTGCGGGATCCTTTTGGCGACCGCGACCTTCTCGCCGTAGTCCTTGCCGGGCACGCCCCAGCCCTCGACGAGCGGATAGCCCGCGCCGCGCCAGGCGGCGAGCCCGCCGGCCAGCACGGCGATCTCGCTGTAGCCCATCGCTGCCAGCGTCTGCGCGGCCAGGGCGCTGCGCCGGCCGTTATCGCAGTAGACCACCACCGGCACGTCGCGGCGCGGCACGAGGGCTTCGACCCGCAGCTCCAGCAGCCCGCGCGGGAGCGGCGTAGCGCCAGGAATCTGGCCGAGGTTGAACTCGCCGCGCTCGCGCACGTCGAGCAGCGCGTGCGTCGCCTGGCGCTGGCGAAGGGTGTGGAGGTCGGCGGGGGTCATAGCACGTGCAGGGGCGTCGGGCATGGGCGGCAGGTCTCCTAGCGCGCGTCAAGCGCCATCATAGGGGAGAGCGTGCGCCGGTGGGCAGCCGCGCGCCGGTGCGAGACGCCCGCGGTCGGGGTGGCGGCGCACCGCTCATCTCCGTGCCGGACGCCTGTTTCCGCGACGGGTGCATCGCGTAAGGCAGCGAGGCCCAGCACGGCGTGGAGCTGCGGCTGGGAGTGACCGCGAACGCCGACACCGTCGCGGCTCGGCGCAGTGTGGCCTGTGTAGCACCGGCAGACGTTCGACCGATCGGCCGCCGCTTAGCGCACGAACCCGCCGTATTGCTCGCGGTAGCGGTCGAGCGCCTCGCGGGCGAGGGCCTTGGCCTCCTCGAACTCCAGATCGTTGCGGCTGTACGCGAGCGCGTACCAGTCGGTGCGCGTCGTGCCGCGCAGCGTGCCGCCGAGGACCGTCTCCGGCCCGCGGCGCTGAAGCTCACGGATGGAGCCCGACTCGAAGCGTTCGAGCACCTGGAGGATGGCGACGTATTGCGTCTCCGTCCGCTTCCACTCGATGATGCCCAGCATAAGCCTTATCGGCCTCCCGCGCTGCGCCAAGAAAGCGACAGCGCCGAGCACGCGGAACGTGCTCGGCGCCATTATACTACGCGGTGGTGGGGCGGGTCGTCCGGCGGCTAGTGGCAGCTTCGCGCGTACTGCGTGTCCTGGCCGGTGTCGAAGGAGTGCCCGCAAGCGCAACTGCGTACGGCGTTGGGATTGCGCACGGCGAAACCGCCGCCCATGAGGCTGTCGGTGTAATCGATCTCGGAGCCACCCAGGTACGCGACGCTGAACTCGTCGACGAAAAGCCTAATGCCGTCCTGCTCGACGACGAGATCGCCCTCTTCCTGCTGGTCCTCGAGCGTCATGCCGTAGGACATCCCGGAGCAGCCGCCGGGCGACACGAACACGCGCAGGCCCAAGCCCTGCCGTTCTTCCTTGGCAATAATCTCCTTGAGCTCGTTGATGGCCTGTGGCGTCAGGGTGATCATCCCGTCCTCCTCGACAGCGTCACGCGCCGTGCTGGCGCACCTACATGCCATCTGAGTTATAGCACGGTGCACGAAGGAGCGTCAACCGGGCGCCCATCACAGCGGCCGGCGGCCGCCGTAGCCGGCGTCGACCTCGTGCCAAAAGCCCACCGCCGGCTCGCCCAGCTTCCAGCAGAGGTACACGACGCGCCCCTCGCGCTCGCTTGGGAAGTCGACTAGCCCCAGCTCGAAGTCCTTGATCTCGCAACCCAGTGCCTGCAGCTCCGACACGCCGCGCTGGAGTGCCGCCACGGCATCGTCGCGCTCCGTCTGCCGCCGGACGGCCGCCCCCTCGTCCACGCCGTGGCCGTTGCGGCGCACGTTCCGGACCTGCCCCGCCGTAATCTCGTCGAGCTCCGCTATGCGCCGGCGCATGCTCCGCATGTGCTCGACGAGCGGGACGATGCGCGGCAGGAGCTCGCTGGCCTCCTCGCGGGTGAAGAGTCTGCGTGCCACGTCGTCCTCTTCTCCGTACGCCATCGTGGCACCCCACGGCCTTTGCCGCGCCCCGCTAGGCCCCTGGAGCGACGCGTGGCGCCGGCGGGCGTCAGGGCAGGTCGTCGGGCCGCTGGTGCTTGGCGAAGACCTCCTCGGAAACGCGGAAGGCCTCGGCGACGCAGGGAAAGCCCCCGTAGCCGGCCATCTGGAGCAAGACCTCCTCGATCTCCGCGCGCGTCGCGCCGTTGTTGAGGGCGCCGTAAAGGTGTAGCTTCAGCTCGTTGCTGTAGCCGAGCACGGTAAGCGCGGCGATCGTGCAGAGGCTGCGCGTCTTGGGATCGAGCTCGGGCCGCGCGTACAGCGAGAAAACGTGATTGGCGAACTCGGCCAGGCGGGGCGACGTACTCTCCAGCCACGCCTGCGCCTTGGCGGCGCGCGCGCGGCCCCACAGCCGCTGCGTGACGCGCTCGCCTTCGGCTCGTCGGTCTGCTGCCACGGCTGCCTCCCAGTGCCCGGGTGCCTCGCAGTGCCAGAGAGCATTCTACGGGCAGCGGCCGGCCTTGACAACCGCGCGGTTTTGCTAGACTCGGCGCATGGGGGAGGGAGCAGCCGTGAGCAACGTCAACCGACCATGGCGCGCGCCGTGGCGCTACTGCATGGTGATGGACTTCGGGCCGGACGAGGACGCCGGCGAGCGCTGCGCACTCTGCGGGCGGCGCGTCCGGCGTTGGACGGTCATGCTGCTCGACAACCTGCGTGCCCGCCACCACTTCGGCTTGACCTGTGCCGCCACGCTGCTTTGCCCCGCCGGCGCGTCGCGGCAGCACGTGCTCCGTCGTATCGCCGAGCTGCGTCGTTGGGCCAATCGCGGCTCGATCCCGACGCCGCCGCCCGATGCGCCCCTGCCACCGCCGGCCGCGCCGCCGTAGCATGCGTCCCCACTCGGCCTCACGGCACCCGTCGGGATGGAAAGTCAGGCGCAGAGCGGACGGTAGTCCCCTCTCCGTTCGCTATCTTCGGGCGGGGTGGGGCATCTACACTCAGAACGGCTATGCTCAAGGAACAGCCGTCAAGGGCCGACGAGACCCGACGGGACCTCTGTCCAGTCAGCGACGCAGCAGCGTTGTAGTCTGTAGGAGCGCGAGCGCGTGCGCCGCGCAGCGCGGGGCTTGCCGTGCAGCCAGTGAGCGTTCGGGAACGGGCTGATGCGCGATCCGCGTGAGGCCGATAGCGCTGCCGAGCACATGCTCGTGGTCGCGGCGCAGCACCAGCCGGCGGCGTTCGACGCGCTCTATCGCCGCTACGTCGGGCCGATTTACCGCTACGTCCGTGGCCGCGTCGGCAACCAGCTCGACGCCGAGGACGTCACGGCCCAGGTCTTTTACCAGGCGCTGGTGGCGCTGCCTCACTATCGACTGACCGAGCACCCGTTCGCCGCGTGGCTCTTTCGCATCGCGCGCAACTGCGTCGTAAGCCATCTCCGCCGCCGGCCGGCGCTGCCGCTGGACGCCGTCGCGGAGCCGAACGGCGCGCACCCGTCGCAGGAGGACCTGGTCGTGCGCCGCGAGCTGGTGCGCGAGGTCGGGCGGGCCGTAAGGCGGCTGGACGTGGCGCGCCAGGAGCTACTTGCGCTGTACTACGGCGCCGGCCTGCATGTCCCCGAGATCGCGCGCGTGCTCGGGCGCAGCGAAGCCAGCACATACAAGCTCCTTGAGCGCACCGTGGCCGCGCTGCGTAGAGAGTTCGAGGAGAAGGAGCAAGGCGATGGCGCCAGCCGAGATGCATGATTCGACGCTGGACGCGACGCTCGCGGCTCTGTACGC
>JACQUS010000119.1 GCA_016210125.1 Chloroflexota bacterium
GGTCCCGACCACACCTTCGTGGACCGGCTGGCGGAGGTGATATACAACCGAGTGCGCAAGAGCGATACCGCCGCGAAGCACCTGCCATAGGGGCAGCTCGCGTCTGCGGGCATGCGCATCGGCCGTCGGTGAGCCGAAAGGCTGGCGCGCTGCGCAGCATGCTGATTCGCCGTTCAGAGGAGGTGCGCCAATGGGCATCATCGAGCTCTGGTGGCTGACGCTGGGCATCGCCGCGGTCGTCATCGTCGTCGTGGGCGTCCTGCTCATCTGGATCGCCACGGCCGCCGAGCGCATCGACCGCCACGCGCTGGCGGTCTGGGAGGCCGGCAAGGGCATCGCCGCCAACACCGTGCAGATCTGGCAGCTCCAGAAGACCAACGAGACGGCCGGCGCGATCCTGCGCACGGCCCAGGACATCGCCGCCGTGGCCGCGTCGATCGATGGCCGGCTCGCGCGCCTCCCCGAGGCGCTGCGCGGGAGAGGCTAGGATGATCGCCTTTCTCACCGGCCTGACGGTCGCCTACGCCATCATCCTCATCCTCGTCCTGGCCGTGAGCCTGATCGCGATCGCCGCGACCCTCTGGCGCATCGGCAGCAGCCTCGCCCAAATCGCGCAGGGCGTGGGCCTGGTCGAACGCCAGACCGCGCCGCTCGCGGGGCACATGGCCGCGCTGAACGACGGGCTCGCCGCCGTGCGCGCGACGCTGCACTCGGCGACCGGCCACCTGGCGGCGACCGACGCGCAGCTCGCCGGCGTACTGGGCGAGCCGGCCGAGCTGCGCGTCGTGTCCGACGTGGCGTGAGGGGAGGTGCGCCGTGGAAGTAGCCGTCCAAGTGGGCATCGCCGTCGTCTGGTGGATCGCGCTCGCCGGGGCGCTGGCCCTCACCCTCGTCGCCATCGCCGAGATCGTGCGCATCCTGCACCACGCGCGGGAGATTGATCGCCTGGCACAGGTGGCGCTGCCGGCGGCTCGGGGCATCGCCGGCAACACGGCGGCCATCGGCGACCTCGCGGCGGGGGTGGAGAGCGTCGGCCGCCTGGTCGCGATCGTCGAAACGATCGACCGCACCGCGGCGGCCATCGAGAGGCGCGTGCGCGCCCTGGCGCGCGGGCTGCGCGAGCCGGGAGGCGCCTGATGGAGCTGCTGCTCACCACCCTGTCCGGCCTGGCGCTGTGGGTCTTCCTGGCGCTGCTGGTCGCCATGCTGGGTCGCATCCGCGCCGCGCTGGAGCGCATCCATGTGTCCTTGGCGAAGATCGCCATGGGCGTGCGGGCCATCGAGAGCGAGACGGCCATCCTCAAGGCCGAGCTGCCGACGACCGTCGATACGCTGGCACAACTGTCCGGCGGGGCCGAGGTCATCGCAGCCGGCTTGGCCTCGGCCGAGCGCCGGCTGGCCGAGGCGCTCCGGTAGGAAAACTCCGGTAGGAAAACTCCGGTAGGAAAACTCCGGTAGGAAGGGGTGAGGCATGTGCTTCAAGAACCTGCCCATCGAGTTCGACGAGCAGGGGCGCGCGCGCCTGAGGGAGGGCGTGCCCGATCCGTACACCTACCGGCCGGCGGCCACGCTGGAGGAGCGCCAGCAGCGCATCGAGGAGCTGCTGGCCAGGAACGGCCACATCAAGGAGATCAGCATCGATCCGGTCACGCGGGTGGCCGGAGCGCTGGCCTTCCACGCCGTGGTGGACCTGGAGAACCACGTGGTCCACGAGGCGCACGCGCAGGCCACGCTCTTCCGCGGCTACGAGGTGATCCTGAAGGGCCGCGATCCGCGCGACGCCATCTTCATCTCCAGCCGCGCCTGTGGCGTGTGCGGCGGCGTCCACGCCAACTGCTCGGCCGAGGCCATCGAGATGGCCTTCGGCGTGCAACCGCCGCCCCTGGGCATCGTCCTGCGCAACCTGGGGCAGGCCGCGGAGTTCCTGTACGACCATCCCCTGCACCTCTTTCTGCTCGCCGGGCCGGACTACTCCGAGGCCGTGGTCAAGGCCACCAACCCGGAGATCTGGGCCAAAGCGGAGCACGCCGCGGCGCCGCACGGCGCGGTCCACGGCTTGCGGACCATAGCCGACATCATGGTCGCCCTGAATCCCCTCTCTGGCTCGCTGTATCTGGAGGCGCTGGAGATCACTCGCCGCGCGCGCGAGATGTGCGTCCTGGTCTGGGGCAAATACCCGCACCCGCAGACCATCGTCCCCGGCGGCATCAGCACGACAGTCTCCTTGCAGACCTTCAACGAGTACCAGACCCGGCTGTTCGGCATCCTCGACTACGCGAAGAAGATGGCGGCCATCTGGGACGACGTGTTCGATTTCCTGTACGAGGCCAACGCCGGCTTCCAGGAGGTCGGCAGGCGCGCCAAGAACCTCATCGAGCTGGGCATCTGGGACCACCACGAGGCCTACGACGCCACGTATGCGAACGCCGGCGCCTGGGGCGACCGCCGCTGGAACACGCCAGGCGTGGTGCGCGACGGCGAGTTGGTCACGACCGATCTGGTGGCCATCAACCTGGGCCTGGAGGAGTTCGTCGAGCACTCCTACTACGAGCCGTGGGCCACGCCGCGCTTCAGCACCGACCCCCTCGGCAACCCGCTCAGCCCGCACCACCCGTGGAACAAGGAGACGAAGCCGCTGCCGACCGGGCGCTCGTGGAAGGAGAAATACTCGTGGGCCTGCACGCCGCGCTGGGACCGCATCGCCGTGGAGGCCGGCGCCTACGCCCGCATGTGGACGACGGCCGCGGCGCAGAAGATTCCCGCGAACCCGTTCATCCAGTCCACCGGCCAGAGCCTGCGGCTTCTGCTGCCCAAGGGCGCGCTGCCGGAGATGACGCTGGAGTGGAAGATCCCCGCTCTCTGGAACGCCATTGAGCGCAACCGCGCCCGCGCCTACGCCGAGGCCTACAGCGGCCTGGTAGCCCTGAACAACCTGCTCGCCGGCTATGATCTCCTGAAGAAGGGCGAGACGCGGGTGGCCACGCCCTACCGTGTGCCGCGCGACACACGGATCGGCGTCGGTTTCTGGGGCGCCGGGCGGGGCTACCTGTCGCACCACCTGACGATGGACGGCGGCGTGCTCACGAACTACCAGATCATCACCCCGTCGACGATCAACTCCTCGCCGCGCGACCCGTGGGGCAACCCGAGCCCATACGAAGACGCGGTTATGAACACGCCGATCCTGGAGCGCTTCGACAGCCCGGCGGATTTCAAGGCCATCGACGTCCTGCGGACGATCCGCAGCTTCGACCCGTGCATGCCGTGCAC
>JACQUS010000125.1 GCA_016210125.1 Chloroflexota bacterium
CGCCGGCGACGCCGCCTGCTCCGCTGCCGCCGACGACGCCCACGCCGACCCCGAGCACACGCCAGGCGGCCCCCTCGCCGGCCGCCGGCTCGACGCAGCCGACGCCGAGTCCCGCGCGGCCGTAGCGGCCGTCAGGCGACCGGGTAGCGCTCCTTCTTTTTCGATGGCACGGGTGGGCAGACGCTCATCAAGCCGTAGTGACCATCAGGCGACCGGGTAGCGCTCCTCCAGGAGGTCCCAGCGCCGCAGCCCGCTGCCCGTCAGCAGCAGCGTGACGCGCTCGCTCGGCGTGACGCGCCCGGTGCCGCGCAGCTTGCGCAGTCCGGCCAGCGCGGCGGCAGCTTCCGGGGCGACGAAGAGGCCCTCTAGCTGCGCGAGGTCGAGCACCGCCGCCTCGATCTCCGCGTCGGACACGGCCACAGCGTCGCCACCCGAGGCGCGCAGCGCGCGCAGCACCAGCCGGTCGCCCAGCGGCTTGGCGACGCGCAGGCCGCGGGCGATGGTGTCCGCGTATGGCGAGTCGCCGCAGCGCTCGGCCCCGGCGGCGAACGCCGCGACGATGGGCGCACAGCTCTCGGACTGTACGGCGATGAGCCGCGGGCGCTGGGCGTCGAGCCAGCCGAGCGCCGCTAGCTCCTCGACGGCCTTCCAGATGCCGACGATGGCTACGCCGCCGCCGGTCGGGCAGACGATGGCATCGGGCAATGACCAGCCGCGCTGCTCGGCCAGCTCCAGCCCGATAGTCTTCTTGCCCTCGACGCGGTACGGCTCTCGGAAGGCCGAGATGTTGAGCCAGCCGCGCTCGCGGGCCAGCTCTTCGGCCAGGGCGAAGGCCGCCGCGGCGCCGCCCGGCGCGACGACCACCTCGGCGCCGTAGATGCTCGACTGGCGGAGCGTCGGCCGGGGCACGTCGTCGGAGATGACGACGTGCAGGCGCAGACCGGCGCGGGCGCAGTAGGCTGCCCAGGCCGGGCCAAGGTTGTCCGACGTGGCCACGCAGAGGTCGCGCACGCCGAGCGCCGCCAGCGCGGTCACGCCGACGGCCGCGCCGCGTGCCTTGAACGAGCCGGTCGGGTTCAGCCCCTCGTCCTTGGCCCACAGCTCCGGCAGGCCGAGCATGGCACCGAGCCGTGCCAGCCGCAGCAGCGGTGTCCCGCCGGCGGCGAGCTCACTCGCCTCGTCCGGCGGGGCCACCGGCAGCAGCTCGCGGTAGCGCCACAGCGAGCTCTCGCGAGCGGCCAGGGCTTCGCGGCCGAATGCTGCCGCGAGGGCGTCGAGCCGGTAGCCAACCAGCAGCGGCTGGCCGCACGCGCAGAGGCCACGTGGGAGGGCGTAGCGCGCGCCGCAGGCAGGGCAGGCGTAGCCAGCGACGTAGGAGGGCGTGAAGGTTCCCATCGCGGCCATCTCGCTATGCCCACCGGACGACGAGGCGCTGCGCACCGGTGTACTGGAGCCGGCGGCCGACCTCGACTAGCGCGCTTAGGTCGCCGGCCAGTCGGCCGAGCAGCGTCACGTAGACCGGTCCGATCGGCTCCTTGAACTGCGTCGGCTCGTAGGCGACGCCGATCTCCTTGTGCCGCGGGTGGTAGACCAGATTGCCAGGGCCGAGGTAGGTCGTCGCGTTCTCCACCGGCAGGTCGCCCAGGTCGACGCCGTTCAGCAGGCAGAGCGGCCCGGACCACATCGCGTGGATGGCCGGCCCTTCGAGCGGCAAGCGTGCCACGAGCGCCTGGCAGGCCAGCGGGGCTAGGTCGGCGAAGAGTGTCGCGACGAAGCGGTGCCCGGCCAGCTCCAGGGCAATCTCGTCTGCCACGGCCTCACTCCCTACGCTCTGCCAGCAGGGCCTGGACTTCGGACACCTGCGCCGGCGTGAGCTGCCAGTCGGCCGCCTTGGCGTTGGCCGTGACCTGCTCGGGCGACGTGGCTCCGGCGATGACGGAGCAGACGGTCGGCCGCGCCAGGAGCCAGGCGATGGCCAGCTCCAGCACCGTGCGGCCCTGGCTGCGCGCCCAGTCGTCCAGCCGCGCGACGAGCGCCAGCTTCGCCGGGTCGAGCTTCGGCGCGTAGGGGAGGTCGCTCGTGGCGCGCGAGCCGGGCGGCGGCGGCTCGCCAGGTCGGTACTTGCCGGTGAGCAGGCCGCTGGCCAGCGGGTAGAAGGGCACCAGGCCCATGCCGTAGCGCTGGCAGCAGGGGATGACCTCGGCCTCGGCGGCGCGCTCCAGCAGATTGTACTGCCAGAGCGCGGCGATCGGCGGGTGGAGACCGTTGGCGCGGGCGACCCAGTGCGCCTCGGCGATGCGCCAGGCCGGGAAGTTCGAGCAGCCGACGTAGCGCACCTTGCCCTGGCGCACCAGGTCGTCGAAGGCCCGCCACGTCTCCTCCGGCGGCGGGACCGGATCGGGCACGTGACAGTGGTAGACGTCGACGTAGTCGCTGCCCAGCCGCCGCAGGCTGGCCTCGACGGCGCGCGCGATGTGTGCCCGCGCCAGGCCGCGGTCGTTCGGGCCGTCGCCCATCGGCTGGCCGACCTTGGTGGCGATGACGACGCGGTGGCGCTGGCCGCGAATGGCCTTGCCAATGTGCTCTTCGGAGGCGCCCAGGCCGTAGAAGTCGGCGGTATCGATGTGGTTGATGCCGACGTCCAGCGCCTGCTGGATTACGCCGATCGACCGCGCCTCGTCGATGATGCGGCCGAAGTTGTTGGCCCCAAGGCCGACGGCCGAGACCTTCAGGCCGCTGCTGCCGAGCGTGCGATACTGCATCGCGCCTCCCTTCTCTCTAAGAGCGCGAGTGCTAGGCCAGGTGGCGCTTGAACCAGGCCACGCACTTCGGCCAGGCGCCCTCGGCCGCGTGCTGGCGGTAGCGCGGCGGCTGCTCCCAGTTCATGAAGGCGTGCCCGGCGTTCGGGTACATGTGGAACTCGTGCGGCTTGCCCAGCCGCGTGAGCTCGGCGTCGATCTTGGCCACGTCGGCCGGGCTGGGGTTGGTGTCCTCCTCGCCGAAGAGGCCCAGCGTCGGGCACTCGATCTGCGTCGTGCGGTCGAATGGCGCCTCGCCCTCGCCCCAGGGCACCATGATGTTCCCGCCGTAGAAGACGACCGCCGCGCGCAGGCCGCGCAGGTGCGTGGCCATCAGGTAGGCGACGCGGCCGCCCATGCAGAAGCCGGTGATGCCCAGGCGTGCGACGTCGACGTTCGGCAGCGTCCTCAGGTGCTCATAGGCCGTGGTAAAGTCGCGCACGACGTTGGCGTCGCGCAGGCGGGCCATACGCTCCAGCGGTGGGTCGGCCTTGCCCGGGTCGCGATGGTAGAGGTCCGGCGCCAGGGCCACGAAGCCCTCGGCGGCGAGGCGGTCGCACATGGTCTGAAGGAAGCTGTCGACGCCGGGCGCGTGCTGGGCGACGAGCAGCCCCGCGAAGCGGCCGGAGTCGGCCGGCGCGCTCACGTAGCAGCCCATCTGGCTGCCGTCGACGTTCAGGACACCCCATCGGCCGGGCATGGCCTTCCTCCCCTCTCGCTAATGGAAAATGGCCCAGAGGCGCTGCCCCGCCCCACCCCCGGAGAGTCATCCAAAGGCGAAGCCCCCTTTGGATATCCCTTCTTTTGGATATCCCCTCTCCGCGGCCGCGCCTTCCCCCCTCTCGCGCGCGGGAGAGGGGGATCGAGGGGCGAGGCCCTCCCGGCATGGGTTTTCACCCCCAGCGGTGCGGCGTGGCGCATCGACCGCTCTGCAACACCGCGCCGAGGTGCTGGCTTCCTCACCCGGAGCGTGACTAAAGACAGGCCTGGTCATTATAGCGGGATGCACGCTCCGCATGTGCCATGCGGGCAGCAGCCCGGCGGCCGCTGGCGCGCCCGCCGCGCCGGCCCGCCGTCCAGCCGCGCGATCAGCCGCCCTGCGCTCGCGCGACGCCGTTGACCACCCGGAGCGGCGGCTCGCCGCGGGCCACGCGCTCGACGTTGGCCCGCGCGTACTGCGCGGCGCGGACGACCGTCTCGGCCGGCGTGCCGCCGATGTGCGGCGTGACGATGACTGTGGGGTTGCGCAGCAGCTCGTCGTCCGGGTCGACCGGCTCGTGCCACCAGACATCCGTGGCATAGCCGGAGAGCCGGCCCTCGCGGATCGCCGCGCGCAGCGCCGCCTCGTCGACGAGCGGCCCGCGCGACGTGTTGATCAGCCGCGCGCCGGGCTTCAGGGTCGCCAGCTCGCGCGCGCCAACGATGCCGACGGTCGCGTCGCTCAGCGGC
>JACQUS010000100.1 GCA_016210125.1 Chloroflexota bacterium
CCGGCGCTGCGCGGCCAGCTCTTCATCGTCGCCGCCGCGCGCCGCGAGACCCTCGATAAGCAGAGCGAATTGATCGTCGCCGCCCTGCGCGCCCTGCTGCGTGGCCAGCGCTTCCTCCACGACCACTCCGAAGAAGCGCGCCAGCTCCTCTGGGAGCGTAAGTTCCGCGGCATCGAGCGGCCGGTCTGGGACCTGGCCTGGAAGAACCACATCGGCGGCTTCGCCAAGAGCCCGGTCATGGAGGCCGAGGGTTACCGGATCAACTTCACACTGCTGGAGAAAGCTCGCGGAGAGAAGGTGCCTGAGATTCCGTTCGACAAGGTCGTGGACAACGCGCTGGCGACGCAGATAGCTCGCGCGGCGCCGCGCTGAGCGCTGCGGCTGCCACAGCAGCGTGCAGCAGCCAGCGAGACATCGCTGTAGGGGCGACATTTGCGTCGCCCCCACACGGCGTGCCACGGCTCCGGCGGCAGCACGACGGAGTCATACCAGGTACTTCGCCAACGTACCCCGCACGCACGGCCGGTCCGGCTCCGCCGCCCGCGAGCTTCCGCGAGGACGGCAGGGCGCCGCCGATGACTTGGGCCGCGTCTGCGATGGGACCTTGGTCCGATCGACGCCGGCCCGTGGTCGCTTGCCGTGTGCTCTCCGAGCGCGTTTAGTAGAATCGGGAGGACACTGCGGCACGCCGCGCAGGTCGTCCGTTCGCCGCGTAGGCCGCGATGCCGTCTGCCTGTGCCCGGCAGCGGCGGCGAGGGTGCTATGCTCGGTCGGCTGTCGTTCGCCGGGCAGTTCTTGCTCGTCAGCCTCGCGGTGCTCCTGGCCGGCATGCTGATCATCGGCACCTGGGTCGGCGAGCAGATCGCCGGGGGCGTCCTCAATCGCACCACAGCGGTGACGGCGCTATACGTCGATAGTGTGGTCACGCCGTATCTTCAGTCGCTGGCCAGCGAGCCACACCTCAGCGCGGGCGAGAGCGCCGCGCTCGACGGTCTCCTGACGAACACGCGGCTGAGCGAGCGCATCGTGGCCTTCAAGGTGTGGTCACCCGGCGGCGAGGTGCTCTATAGCCCGAACAGCGAGCTCGTCGGGCGCCGCTTCGCCGTCGGGGGTGGGCTGGCGCGTGCCTTGGACGGGGAGGTCGTTGGGGGCATAAGCAACCTCGAAGCGGCGGAGAACGAGGCGGAGCGAAAACGTTGGCAGCGCCTGCTGGAGGTATATGCGCCGGTCCGCGAGCAGAGCGGCGGGCGCGTCATCGCCGTGACGGAGTTCTACCAGCTCCCCGACGAGCTGGAGCGCGAGGTCGCCGCGGCGCGGCTGCGCTCTTGGGGCGTGGTGGCCGCGGCCACGCTGGCGATGTACCTGCTGCTGGCGGGCATGGTCCGGCGGGCCAGCAACACGATCGTCGGCCAGCAGGCTGCATTGCGCCAGAAGGTGGCCGAGCTGTCGCAGCTCTTGGAGCAGAACACGCGCCTGCACGAGCAGGTGCGGCGCGCCGGCGAGCAGACCACGGCGCTCAACGAGCGCCTGCTGCGGCGCATCAGCGCCGACCTGCACGACGGACCAGGGCAGGCCCTCGCCCTGGCGCTGCTGCGGCTCGACACCCTGCGCGAGCGCTGCGCCGCCTGCGCCGCGGCTAGCGACGAGTTCCCGGTCGTCCACAGCGCCCTGCGCGACGCGCTCGGCGAGCTGCGGACCATCGCGGGCGGGCTGCGGCCGCCGGAGTTCGAGGCCTTCTCGCTCGCCGAGGTCGTTGAGCGCGCCGTCCGCGACCACCGGCAGCGCAGCGGAATCGCGGTCGAGACCCGCGCCGAGCATCTGCCGTCCCAGGCGCCCCTGCCGATCAAGATCGCGCTCTACCGCTCGCTCCAGGAGGCGCTCTCCAATGCTACCCGCCACGGCGGCGGGGTCGGGGTGTCGGCGCGCGCGTGGGTCGATGCCGGATGGCTGCACCTCGAGGTCTCCGATAGCGGCCCGGGATTTCTCGTCGAACAGGTCGATGCGAACGGGCGCCTCGGCCTGGCCGGCATGCGCGAGCGGGCCGCGCTCCTCGGTGGCAGCCTGCGGGTCGAGTCGCAGCCGGGTCGTGGGACGCGGCTGCACCTGCGCTGGCCGCTGGCGCGATCGGAGGACGCGTGAGCGATGCCATCAGCGTGATCGTCGCCGACGATCATCCGCTGTTCCTGGAGGGCGTCGTCCATTCTCTGCGCACGGCGGACGATATCGCGGTCGTCGGGCAGGCGGCCGATGCCGCCGGGGCGCTGCGCCTGGCGCGCGAGCACCTGGCCGACGTGGTGCTGCTGGACATTGCCATGCCGGGGAGCGGGTTGCAGGCCGCCCGCGACATCGCCACCGCCTGTCCGGCGACCAAGATCGTGATGCTCACCGTATCGGAGGACGAGGACGATCTGCTGTCGGCGCTGAAGGCCGGGGCCTCCGGCTACGTGCTCAAGGGTGTCTCGGCGCGCGATCTGGCGAGCGTCGTGCGCGCCGTCCACCGCGGCGAGGTGTACGTGGCCCCGGCGCTGGCCGGCCACATCCTCCGGGAGATGACCAAGCCGCGCTCGCTCGGCCCCCTGAGCGAGCTGACCGCGCGCGAGCGGGAGGTGCTCGAGCTGGTGGCCGCCGGGCTGAGCAACCACGAGATCGGTGGTCGGCTCAGTCTGGCGGAGAAGACGGTCAAGCACTACATGACCAACATCCTGGCGAAGCTCCAGGTACGTAGCCGCGTCGAGGCGGCGCTCTTGGCCTTCAAGGCCGGGCTTGGCCCAGAGGGCGGCCCGGGGCGCTGAAGCACGCGGGCGTGATCGAGAGCCGCATCGCGACGGCCCTCTACCGTCCCGTCGTGGGGATCGGCGCTCTCGCGCCCGCCGTCCAGGCGGCATCGCGCGACGCCATACCGTCCGCGCCGCCGCACAGCACGCGCGAAGATAGGGGTGGCCAGGCTCACGCCCCCAGGCCTGCGCGCCGTCTCCGCGGCGCCCGGCTACGCGCCCACCGCCGCGGCCATCAGCCCCACCACCG
>JACQUS010000101.1 GCA_016210125.1 Chloroflexota bacterium
CATCAGCGGCCAGGACGGTGGCACGGGCGCTTCGCCGCTCAGCTCGATCAAGAACGCCGGCTGCCCGTGGGAGATCGGCCTCGCCGAGACGCAGCAGGTGCTGGTGCACAACGGCCTGCGCGGCCGCGTGCGCGTGCGCGTCGATGGCGGGTTCAAGACCGGCCGCGACGTCGTGGTCGCGGCGCTGCTGGGCGCCGACGAGTTCGGCTTCGGCACGGCGACGCTGGTGGCGATGGGCTGCGACATGGCGCGGCAG
This sequence comes from Chloroflexota bacterium, assembly GCA_016210125.1. Lineage (GTDB taxonomy): Bacteria > Chloroflexota > UBA6077 > FW602-bin22 > JACQUS01 > JACQUS01. Next base: position 257 of record JACQUS010000101.1, read on the forward strand.
TGCCACCTGAACACCTGCCCGACTGGCATCGCCACGCAGCGCCCGGACCTGCGCGCCAAGTTCACCGGCAAGCCCGAACAGATCATGGCGTTCTTCCTGGCCGTCGCGCAGGAGGTGCGCGAGCTGATGGCCGTGCTGGGTTTCCGGCGGTTCGACGAGATGGTGGGCCGCGTCGACCTGCTAGAGCAGGTCCCGCCGGCCGAGCGCGAGCACCCGAAGGCGCAGGGCCTCGACCTGAGCGGGCTGCTGGCCCCGCCGGACCCGACCTGGCGCCAGCCGCTGCGCTGCGTGCAGCCGCGCAACGACCGGCCGGACGAGCCGCTGGACGAGATCATCCTGCGCGACGTGATGCCGGCCATCGAGGGCAACGGCCCGGTCGAGGTCTGCTACGCGATCCGCAACTGCCACCGCACGGTCGGCGCACGCGTCTCCGGCGCCATTGCCCACCGCTACGGCGACACGGGCCTGCCTGACGGCACGGTCACCATCCGCTTCCGCGGCAGTGCCGGCCAGAGCTTCGGGGCGTTCCTCATCCGCGGCATGCGGCTGATTCTGGAGGGCGAGGCCAACGACTACGTCGCCAAGGGCATGGGCGGCGGCGAGATCGTCGCCATGCCGACGCCCGAGGCGCGCTTTGCGGCGCATGAGAATGTCATCGTCGGCAACGTCGTGCTGTACGGCGCGACCGGCGGGTCGCTGTTCGTCAACGGCCGCGCCGGCGAGCGCTTCGCCGTGCGCAACAGCGGCGCGCGGGCAGTGGTCGAGGGCACGGGCGACCACTGCTGCGAGTACATGACGCAGGGCGTGGTCGTCGTGCTCGGCGAGACGGGGCGCAACTTCGGCGCCGGCATGTCGGCCGGCCGGGCCTACGTGCTCGACGAGGGCGGTGTGTTCCCGCGACGCTACAACCCGGAGCTGGTCAAGATCGAGCGCCTAGGCGACGGTGAGGGCGTAGCCGAGCTGCGCGAGCTGGTCGAGCGGCACTACGAGCTGACGAGCAGCGCGCGGGCGCGCGATATCCTTGCCGACTGGGACGCCTACCTGCCGCTGTTCTGGAGGGTCGTGCCGCACCCGCCGGTGGTGCAGCCGAATGTCGTCCCAGGCCACGTGGCCCAGCGGCCGGTGCCGCTCCACGGGCCGCCGAAGGTGTAGCGTCCGCCGGCGGCAGAGCGCCACTAGGCAATCCCGGCCTCGGTCAGGCGGGCGATGAGGGCCGTGAGGACGACCTCGTCGGCCTTCAGGGCCTGGCGCCACTCCAGCTTGTCGGTGCTGGCGATCTCCATCCGTAGGTCGGACAGGTAGCTGGCGAGGACGCGCTTGAGCACCTCTGCCTCGGCTGGCTGCAAGACGAGCTCCATAGCCGACAGGCCTCCCGCGGCCCACAGGCCGCCGCGCGGTACGTGTCCCCTCTACCTCATTTCTATGCCATGAGCGGCCGAGCGGTCAGCGGATCCAACGAGCGGCGAGACAGCAGGCGGACGGCGGCGCGCGCTCTCACGCGCGTCCTCGCCTCAGTACGTACCTACGCCGCGTATGCGCCAGCCTCAGCGCGGACGGCCGCGGCCGGCATGCGCTCCAGCTCAGCGAGCGCGTCGCACACGGCCTCGTAGCGCGCCAGCAGCCGCAGCCAGAGCGCGTCCCAGTCCGGCCGGCGCTCGCCGCGCGCCTCGGCGGCGCGCAGCTCGTCGTCGCCGCGCTGCAAACGCTGCTCCAGCCGCCCTTTGGCCTCGCCCAGCGCTGTATGCAGGGCCGCGCGCTCGTCGGCGCTCAGGTAGCGGGACATGGCGACCTCCCGTCTAGACGAACGTGTGTTCGCCTAGCGCGTGCGGCTACAATAGCACGTGCGTTCTATACTTGTCAAGTGCTCACGCGCACTGGGAGGGCATGCTCTGTGCATACAGGTCGTTCATGCGCCGCGGCGCACCAGCAGAGATGAAAAGAGTGGGGAGGGGCAGCCCGCGCGACCTATTTCTGCCGAAAATGGGCGGCGGCCCGTCGCCGATCAGGGGTCACGAGGAGGGATCCAAAGGCGGCGAAGCCCCCTTTGGAAATCCTTACTCGACCCTAATGATCCCATGCATCCACGGATGGAAGGCGCAGATGTAGTTCAAAAGCGAACCCGGCGGCGCGGTGATCTGCGCGCTCGCCGTCTGCCCGTGCAGGAAGAGGACCGAGTCGCCGGGGCTGTTGAGGCCGTCGTTGCCGGGGTCGAGGACGAACGTGCGCGTGCTCGGGTTCTCGCAGAAGCCCGGCTCGCCGCAGTGGGCGAAAATGGCCTGGACGCACGGCTGGCCGGGGATGAAGAAGCACTCGAATGTCGCCCATCGCTGACGCTGCATGTCTGGCAGGACGCTCGGAGCGACGATCGTCACCGTGTGCGGCTCTTCATAGCGGTCGCCGTGCTGCCATAGCACGGTGTCGCCACTCTTGACGCTGATCTGTCCTGGATTAAACGAGACAGTGCTGAAGAGCACGCTGTTCGGGACGAAGCGCTGGTCGCCCGTCGTGCGCACCGTCTTGGCCGCTGAGCTGCCGCTGGCTACCCCGGCGGCTGTGAGAACGCCGAGCGCTATCGCCACCGTGAGAGCTGCCAGCCTACGCACCTGAGCCCTCCTCGTCGCGAGTCCCCCGTATCGCGGAATCTCGCAGGCATTGTGTGCCTGCCTGCTGGCGGCGTCAAGCCTCGGCGGGTTTCAGCTCAGCAACATCTGTTGCACATGCGGAACACCGAACTCGGCGCACGACCGAAGCACCGGCGCGCCGATGCGTGGGGCGCGCACGGGTGCACCGGCCGCGCCCCCAATCGCACCGCCCGGCTGCCGGGCTAAAGGCTCGCCACCAGGCGTATGCTGCGCTCGGTGCTGGCCTGCGAGTCGAGCCCGACGGGCAGCACCGAGGCGATCAGCTCGCTGGCCCCCGACGTCCGCAGGAAGGCCCGCACCTGCTCGGCCACCTGCGCCTCCGCGCCGTGCAGCACGACGGCGCGGAGCATGCCGGCGCTCCACGCACCGCTCGCCGCCTCAGGATGGCCGGCGGCAACGAACATGCGCTGGTAGAACGGCAGGCGCACGTAGTGCCCCAGACGCTCGCGCGCGGTCTGCTCGACGGCCGCGCCGTCCTCCGTCACGGCGACGAAGGCGTGGCCGACGAGCAGCGGCGTCGGCCGCCCGGCCGAGCGCGCGCCGCGCTCTAGCGCCGGCAGCGCCACGTCGCGCAGGTAGGGCGCCGGGCAGATCCACGAGATCGCGCCCTCGGCGACGGCCCCGGCCAGTTCGAACGACCCGCCTTGGAGCGCTGAGATGAGCACCGGCACATCGGCGGCGCGGGCTAGGCGGCCGTGGACGCGGTAGCGCCGACCCTCGAAGTCGACCGCGCCGTTCGCCAGTGCGGTCTTCACGACCGTCACGAACTCGCGCAGGTGCTCGAGCGGCCGCTCGTGGGGGATGCCGAAGATGCCCTCGATGATAGGGCGATGGCTCGGCCCGACCCCGAGGCGGAAGCGTCCCGGCGCGAGCTGTGCGATGTCGGCGGCCTGCTGGGCCAGCACCAAGGGGTGCCGCGGGAACGTGGGGATGATCGACGTGCCCATGCGTATGCTGCGCGTACGCGCGGCCGCGGCGGTGTAGACGCTGAGCGCGTCCGGTCTGCCCGGTCCGCTGGTCAGCCAGAATGCTGGTACGCCGACACTCTCGGCGAGCGCGATGTGCTCCAGCGTCCGCAGGAGGTCACTCTCGTGGGTGGCGACGCCAACGCGGCCCTCGCCCATAGTTGCCGCTCCTCTCCCAAAGATGGCCCTAACGGGCCGCTTCATCCCGTCCCGGTAGGATTTCCAAAGGGGGCGAAGCCCCCTTTGGACTCCCCTTCTGGATTCCTTTCGATTCTCCCTTGTCGTCGCCGATGGTCGCGGCGCGCCGTCAGCTCGTGAGAGGTGACGGCGCTACTCAGACGTATAGAGCAGCTTGAACGGGCTTCGCTGGTAGGCGGCGAGGTCTTTGCCCCACTTCGCCGGCAGTCCGCCGTCGCGCCGGCCCCCGGGCACGTTCAGGTACGCTTCGGTCTGGAAGACCTCCTCGCTCTCCATCTCGTAGACGGCGGCGTAGCGCGGCTCGTCCAGCAGGGCGACGTAGCGGCGGGCGCTCACCACACCCGGCACGCGACGCATGTCCCGCAGGTGCACCTCGTTGTACCAGCGGCTGAACTCCTCATCACGCGCCGGAATGACCTGCGAGCGGACTACCAGCAGCGCGCGACCCTGGCACATCGTACCCTCCTATACTGGGCCCTATACTTGGCCCTATGCCGCGCCCACTATGGCAGCCTCCGACGGCCACTGTCAACGCGGCCTAGCCGAAGGTCCAGGCCCCGGACCAGCCGTCCCGGCGATGGCGACGCTGCCGCTGAGCGCTACGCTCGATGACGTGGAGTGCAGCGCCGGCTCGCGCCGGCGATGGCGAGGAGGGAGTCCAATGGCAGAGACCGAAAACGCAGGCGGGCTGCTGGCGGCACTGTCCGACGCGCTGGCCGGCGCGGTCGAGCGCGCCAGTCGCGCCGTGGTCACTGTGGACGGGCGGCGCGGGCCGCCGGCGAGTGGGACGGTCTGGCCGGGCGGTGTCGTCGTGACCGCCGACCACGTCCTCGAGCGCGACGAGAGCATCGGCGTGACCCTGCCGGACGAACGCCGCGTCGGGGCGACCGTCGCCGGCCGTGACCCCGGCAGCGACGTGGCAGTGCTGCGGCTGGCGGAGGCGGCCGCCGCGGCGGCAGAGCTGGCCCCTGCCGAGTCGCTGAAGGTCGGCCACCTCGTCCTGGCGCTCGCTCGCCCCGGCGGCGGGCCGATGGCCAGCTTCGGCGTCGTCAGCGCCCTCGGCGGGCGCTGGCGCACCGCGCGCGGCGGAGCCGTGGACGGCTATGTGCGCGCCGATCTGGCCCTGTACGCCGGCTTCTCCGGCGGGCCACTCGTCGACGTGCAGGGCCGCGTCGTCGGGCTGAATAGCTGGCACCTGGCACGCGGAGAAGCGATGGCGCTGCCGGCCGCGGTGGTCGACGACATCGTGCGCGCGCTGGTGGCGCACGGGCGCGTGCGTCGTGCCTACCTCGGCGTGACCTCGCAGCCCGTGGCCTTGCCGGCTGCGCTGCGCGAGCGGCTTGGCCTCCAGCAGGAGACCGCCCTGATGGTCGTGGCGGTCGAGCCGGGCAGCGCGGCGGAGCAGGGCGGGCTGGTGCTCGGCGACGTGCTCGTCGCTGTCGGCGGGCAGACGGTCGCTGATCCCGAGGACCTGCGCACGGCGCTCGGGCCGGAAATGGTGGGCAAGCCCACGACGCTCACCGTGGTCCGCGGCGGCGCGCACTCAGAGCTGGCGGTCACGCCGCGCGAGCGCGCCTAGGGCGACGGGAGGGGGAGGGGCTATGACTGCACAGATGGGGGACGGCGTGAGGGCGTTCGCCGGCTCTGCCCAGCTTGCCGCCGAGCTGGCAGGCCTGGCCGAGCGCGTGCGCGCGAGCGTCGTCGTCGTGCGCGGCACGCGCGGCGGTGCTGGGTCGGGCGTCGTCTGGCGTGCGCCGGGCCTGATCGTGACGAACCACCACGTCGCGCCGCGAGAGCGGGCGGAGGTTGAGCTGGCCGGCGGGGCCCGCGTCCCGGCGCGCGTGATCGCGCGCGCCGAGGGGCTCGACCTGGCGGCGCTGACGGTCGAAGGCGACTTGACGGCCCACGGCGCGGCTGCGGCGACGGTCGGCGACTCGACGCGACTGCGGCCAGGCGAGCTGGTTGTCGCCGTCGGCAACCCGCTAGGCGAGCGCAGCGCCGTGGCGCTCGGCGTTGTGGGCGCCGCGGTCGGGGGCGCCGGCGTGGGCACGTCGCGGGAGTCCATCCGCGTGGCGATTACGCTGCGGCCGGGCAACTCCGGCGGCGCGCTGGCCGACGCCCGCGGGCGGGTCGTGGGCATCCCCCACATCGTCGTCGGCGGCGGGATGGCCCTGGCCGTGCCGAGCCACGTCGTGGCGCGCTTTCTACGGGACGTGCCCGGCGGACGGGCCTACGTCGGGCTGAGCGGCCGCCTGGTCGACCTGCCGCCGGCGCTCGTCGCGCGGTACAGCCTGCGGTCGGCGGCCGCCTTGCTCGTCCTGGCCGTGGCGCCGGGCGGGCCGGCCGACCGTGCGGGCGTGCTGCTCGGCGACGTGCTGGTGGCCGGCGGCGCGGGCGACGCCGCGGACGCGCTGGCGCTGCTCGAAGGCGCGATCGGCGGCACGCTGGTGCGTCTTCCGGTGCTGCGCGGCGCTGAGCTACGCTGCATCGCGGTGCGGATCGAGGTGCTGCCCCGCGCGGCGTAGTGCGGCAGGGTCCCGGGCGGAGGGCTCGGGCTGTCCCGATAGGGTTGCGGGGTGAGGGCCATCGGGAACTCGTCTCTGCGCGGCAACGCATCCCGGAGGCGTGGGGTGGGGCGAGCCCACGTCGACGAGCCAACGCCTCAGCCGTGCCGGTAGCCACGAGGTGAGCGGATGGACGCGACAGGCGTGCCGGGCCGAGAAGCAGCCGGCGAGCCGCTGCTATCCGTGCTGGTGGTCGGCCGCCAGCAGCTAGCGCGTGCCGGCCTGCGCGGGCTGCTGGCCGAGCGGCGCGACGTCCGCGTCGTCGGGCAGGCCGCCGCAGCGGCGGAGGCGGCGGAGGTGGCCGCCGCGGAGCGACCGCACGTGGCGCTTGCGGCCTGGGATGCCAGCGATCGTGAGGGCATCGCCGCGCTGGCGGAGGCGCTGGGCGCTGCCGGCGTGCCCTTGGTGCTGCTGGCGGACGGGCCGGCGCCACCGAACCTCGACGCGCTGGTGAGGGCCGGCCTGCGCGGCCTGCTCCTGTCCGATGCGACGGCCGAGGAGCTTGGGGCCGCTCTGCACGCGGCGGCGCAGGGGCTGCTGGTCCTGGATGCGCCGCTGGTGCGCGCGCTGGCGCCGGCCGACGCACGGCAGTGGGCGGGGCCAGCGTCAGGCGATCCACTAACCGACCGCGAGCGCGAGGTCCTGCAGCTCCTGGCGCTGGGCCTAGCGAACAAGACGATTGCCCGGCGGCTGGGGATCAGCGAGCACACGGCGAAGTTCCACGTCGGCTCGATCCTCGCCAAGCTGGAGGCCGGCAGCCGCACCGAGGCCGTGACGCGCGCGGCGCGGCGGGGCCTGCTGGCACTGTAGTGGCGAGGCGGCCGGGGCGGGTGGGGCTCCCTCGCGATGCGTGCCCGAAGAGGTGCCGGCCGCGCGAGTCCGTTTGGGGCCGGTGGAGCACGTCGAGGCGCGGTCGCCGCGCCCCGACGTTGCGAGCGGCGTGGCTAGCCCTGCCGGACGGCCTCGACCTCGATGCCGATCTTGACCTCGTTGCCGACTAGAACGCCTCCGGCCGCCAGCGGCACGTTCCACGTGGCGCCGAAGTCGCGGCGATCGATCGTCGTCTGCGCGCTGAAGCCGACGCGCTCGTTGCCCCACGGGTCCTTCGCCCGGCCGTGGAAGGCGGCGTCGAGGACGACCTCGCGCGTGACGTCGCGAACGGTCAGATCGCCCGCGACGCGGAGGCGGTCGCCGCCGAGAGGCTCGACGCGGCGGCTACGGAAAGTGATCGTCGGGTAGCGCTCGACGTCCAGGAAGTCGGGCGAGCGCAGGTGGCCGTCGCGCTGCTCGCTGCGCGTGTCGATGCTTGCGGCGTCGATGGTCACCTCGACCGTCGAGCGCGCCCGGTCGGCCTCGTCGGCGACGACGGTGCCATTGACGCTGGCGAAGCGACCTTTCGCGGTGGCCAGCATCAGGTGCTTGACGGCGAACTCGACGACGCTGTGCGCGGCGTCGATCTGCCAGGTGGTGCGCTGCTCTGCTTGGGTTTGCAAGGCCATGGTGTTTCCTCCCTCGTGGTGGTCGCCAGCCGCCGGCTGGCGCTGATGGTGCGTGCTGCGATGCCGTGTCGGTCGATACGCTGTCGTGCTGCCGGGCCACCTCCGCTGTAGACTTTCGTCAATTCCGCAATTCCAGAAACATGGAACGACTGCCCATAAAGAAACGACCGGCCCTCAGCGCTGCGCGCCGGCGCGCGATATGACCAGTCCCGGCGCGTAGCGCGCGAGCTGCTCGGTGTCGAGGCTGAAGTAGTGATAGGCCCCCTCGCGCCGCACGAGCAGCAAGCCGCACTCCTGAAGGATGCGCGTATGGTGCGACAGGGCGGGTGCGCTAAGGCCGCACGCGGCCATCAGGTCGCCGCAGCCCAGCTCCTCGCGCTCGCTCAGCATCCGGATGATGCGGAAGCGCTGCGGGTGGCCCAAGGCCTTGTATACCCGCATGGCCGCCTGATCGTCCGCAGTGAGCTTGGCCATAGTTGTCGCTTCCGCCCTTCCAAAAATTTGGAACTGTCGATATCATAGCGCGGCGAGCCATGCTTGTCAAGCACCTTGACGCTGCTCTCGAGCGACCTCTACGATGAGGCGAGTCGTACAAGGCGAGGGAGGCGCACGTGGACGTGGTCAAAGTGCCGCTCGACGAGCGGGACCTGCCGGATGTCTGGTACAACCTGATGGCCGACCTGCCCTTGCAGATGCCGCCGCCGCTGCATCCCGGCACGCTGCAGCCGATCGGCCCGCAGGACCTGGCGGTCATCTTTCCCATGGAGCTGATCAAGCAGGAGGTCAGCCGGGAGCGCTATGTCCCGATCCCCGACAAGGTGCGCGACATCTATCGCCTCTGGCGGCCCACGCCCCTGGCCCGCGCCCGCCGGCTGGAGCGCGCGCTGCAGACGCCGGCGCGCATCTACTACAAGTACGAGGGCGTCAGCCCGGCCGGTAGCCACAAGCCCAACACGGCCGTCGCGCAGGCGTACTACAACAAGCAGGCCGGCATCGCCCGCCTGGCCACCGAGACCGGCGCCGGGCAGTGGGGTTCGGCCCTCGCGCTGGCGTGCAGCTTCTTCGGTCTGGCCTGCACGGTCTATATGGTGCGCATCAGCTACGAGCAGAA
>JACQUS010000114.1 GCA_016210125.1 Chloroflexota bacterium
CCTCGTTGGCCGCCGCGCCGCCGAAGCGCTGCGCCGCGACGGCGTAGTAGCCGCCGGCCTCGGGCGTCGTGAGCCGGCAGCGCACGTCGACGATCACGCGCGTGCCTCCTCACCGCCGGCGCGGCCGCTGCCTGCGTCCGTGCGAGCGCGGGACCATGATGCGTCGCCAAGCCGCGCCGTCAAGCGAGAGGTGACGAATGAGGAGCGGGTGATGCGCCAAGACGCGTCGGCGGGAAGGAAGGGTGGGGCAACCTCGCTTGACACCGGGCGTCGCCCGGCTCATCGTGCCGGCAATCCAGAACCTACTCGAGGCAAGGAGGTGGTGCCATGGCCAAAGCGCGGCTGGACGTCGCGGCGCTCGTCCCCGAGATCCGCCTGATACAAGACGCCGAGCTGCGGCGGATGGTCGCGCAGGTCTGGCAGCGCCTGTGGGACGAGAGCGCGTTCGAGCGCCTCGAGGACGTGCCGGTCTCGCCGGATACGCCGTACCCGAACGTCAGGCACATCCAGGCCTACGTCAAGACGGCCGTTGCCGTGGCCCGCATTTACGAGGAGGTGCACGGCACGGCCTACAACTACGACCATCTGATCGCCGGGGCGCTGCTGGCCGACATCAGCAAGCTGGTCGAGCATGCGCCGTCGGGCGACGGTTACGTCAAGACAGACATCGGCCGCCTGCTGCCGCACGCATCCTACGCCGGCCACGTGGCGCTGGAGCTGGGCGTGCCCCTGGAGGTCGCGCACATCATCATGACGCACTCACCGAACGCCGGGACCGCGCCGGTGACGCCGGAGGCGCAGCTTTTCGCCTGGCTTGACCAGGCCGACATCGTCGGCTTCGGCTACGACATCTGGCACCGCAAGGTGGTGCACTATCAGTAGGGGCCACCCGCCCCCTACTGCCGTAGGTGGGCGCGGAACGGGAGCGCGCCCCCACCCCCGAAAGATTCGCGGAGGGGCTTCGCCCCTCTGCGCTCTCCCCCTACCCGACCCGCTCCAGCAGCGCGAGCGGGAAATCGCGGCAGACCTCGGCCAGCGGCAGGCCCGGCACGCCGCCGTCGTGGCCGACCGCCAGCACAGCGCCGGTGAAGCGGTCGCGGTAGGCCTGGTCGGCGCGCTCGTGTGGCAGAGCCAGCCAGGTGTCCTGCCAGACAGCCTCGCCGCAGGGCGGCCGCTCCACCCCGCCGGTCAGCCGCACCACCAGCCGCGGCGCGACGACCACCGCGCGGGAGTCGTCGAGCGTGCGCGCGAAGGCGACGACGTGCTCGCGCTTGGTCCCGCCAGCCTCTAGCGGCTGGTAGCCGCCGTGGGCGAACAGCGCGGCGTGGGCGCGGCGGAACGTGAGCGCGCGGTAGACCACGTAAAGCTTGACTCGCCCGTCGTAGTCGGCAGCGAGCAGCTCGCGTGCCAGGGCGCGCAGGTCGCCGCCGTCGCTCTCAGTGCGGGCCTGGAGGTCGGCCAGCAGCGCGCGCCGCCGCGCGTAGTCCACGGGCCGGCGGTTGTCGGGGTCCACGAGGCTGAGATCCCACAGCTCGGTGCCCTGGTAAGTGTCCGCCACGCCGGGCGCGGTGTGCTTCAGCAGGGCCTGGACCAGGCCGTTGAGCTGCCCATAGAAGGCCACACGGCGCTGGACGGGCCGGAAGTCGTCGAGGAACGGGTCCTCTCCGCCGTCGGGCAGCAGCCGCTCAACGAAGGTGTGCACGGCAGCGTCGTACGGCTCGTTCGGATTGACCCAGCTCGTGTGCACCTTGGCCTCGCGGGTCGCCTTCTCCATGTAGGCCACGATGCGCGCGCGGAAGGCAGCGAAGCCCGCGGCATCCAGTGGCTCGATCGGCCAGGCGCCGAGGAGCGTCTGGTAGAGCAGGTACTCGTCGTTGCGGTCGGGCGCCGGTTGGCCGTCGACGACCGTCTTCTTGCGCCGGTTGAGGATCGCCCAGCGGCGCAGGGCGCTGCGCCACTCCCTTGGCAGCTCGGACAGCACGGCCACGCGTGTGCGCACGTCCTCGCCGCGCTTGGTGTCGTGCGTCGCCGTGGTCACCATGGTGTGCGGCCTGCGACGCAGCCGCTCGGCGTTCTGGCGATGGAAGGCGACGACCGACGTGCCGAACTGGTCGGGCTCGCCGCCTACCTCGTTCAGCGCGACCAGGCGGTTGTACACGTAGAAGGCGGTGTCTTCGACACCTTTGGCCATGACCGGGCCGGTGACCTGCTGAACCTTGCGCACGAAGCTGGCGAGCTCGGCGCGAGCCTCGGGGCGGAAATGCGTCGCGGTGCGCAGCAGGAGCGTGTCGCCGAGGAAGTCGAACAGCGACTCGGCGGTGCGCGGGTTGCGGCGCTTGGCCTCGGCGACGGCCGCCTGCACGTACGCCTGGTCGCGGCGCGACACGCTCCCCGGCTCGTCGCCGCCGACATAGGTGCGATAGACCGGCAGCGCAGCGATAACCTCGCGCAGCGCGAAGGTCAGGCTGCCCACGGTGAAGTCGCGATACCAGCGGTGGCCCTCGGAGATGCGGTTGAGCTGGTGGCCGAGGACGCTGATCTCGCTGGCCAACGCCACGAGCATGATCATCTTCTTGCTGGCGTTGACGACGTTGCGGAAGTCGATGCGCTGGCCGACGAAGGTGCTGTAGATGGCGTCGAAGGCGCGGCGGTTGGCGGCGTCGACGAACAGGCCGGTGGCAGCGTTGGCGAAGTCGTAACCGGTTGTTCCGTCGACGGCCCAGTCCTCGGGTAGCCGCTCGCCGCGGGCGAGGATCTTCTCGGCGACGACGTAGAGCGGCCACCGTGCCGCCTCGGCTCCATCGGCATAGCGCGTGGCGAGCCAGGACGCAACGGCGGCCTCCACCTCGTCGTCGGGGTAGGCCCCACGCAGGTGCGCACGGACGCAGCTCAGCACGTAGCTGGTCTGGAGCTCGCGGAA
>JACQUS010000102.1 GCA_016210125.1 Chloroflexota bacterium
ACCAGGCGGGCTCTGCTACAATGGCCAGAGCAGGCTGCGCGCGGCACAGCCGCTGGGCGCGTCGCCCATCGCGCTGCGCGACGCCAGCGGTGGATAAAAAGTGGTCGCGCGGCGGGGCCTCACCCCCGGCCCCTCTCCAGCGGAGCTGGAGAGGGGGAGGAGAGCACGCGGGCAGTCCAGAGGGGGCTTCGCCCCTCTGGACTGGCTCACTGGGGTAGGTACATACACATCTTACGGTCCTGCATAAGGAAGAATGTCGAACGGGGGCCATGCCGCGGTGCTAAGCGGTCGGCCGCGGTTCATGTGCACTTTGTGCGCCGCTCGCCAGCGCGACCGTCGTGGGACTTGGCCGCGCCCAGACCTACACAACAACCTAGGCCACCCGCTTAGGCACCGTCGACGTAGGGGCGGCGCTTGTCGCCGCCCGCCGGGGGCAGGGGTTCGGGCGGGGACAAGCCCCGCCCCTACGGCACGAGCGTGACACGCACCGGGAAATTCCTACCCCAGTGAGCTTTGGGGTGGGGCGGGGTAAACGCCGGCTGCAAGGCTTTTTTCACAGGAGTGGTCGATGCGCCGCGGCGCACCGGTAGGGATGAAAACGCGGCGCACGCGATGGGAGCGCGGGCATCCTGCCCGCACGGGGGTGGGAGCGGGCGAGACGCCCGCGCTCCCGGGCCTCTTTTCACAGGAGCGCAGCGCGATGAGCGGAGAAGTCCTCGTCTTGCGCCATGTCCCCCACGAGCACCACGGCAGCCTGGCGACAGCCTTCGCGCGCCAGGGCGTCGGCGTGCGCTTGGTGGACATGTTCGCCGACCCGCCGGCGCACCTGGCACTCGACGGCGTCGCCGGCCTGGTCGTCATGGGCGGCCCGATGAACGTCGACGAGACCGCGCGCTACCCGTTCCTGGCGACCGAAGCCGCCGTGATTGAACGCGCGCTGGGGCGTGGGCTGCCGGTCCTGGGCATCTGCCTCGGCAGCCAGTTGCTCGCCAAGGCCCTCGGCGCACGGGTCTATCCCAACACGCGCAAGGAGATCGGCTGGTGGCCTATCTTCCCCACCGCGGCGGCGCGCGACGACCCGCTCGCGCGGCCTATCGCCGAGGGCGAGGTCGTCTTCCACTGGCACGGCGACACCTTCGACCTGCCCGAAGGCGCAACGCTGCTGGCCGGCTCGGCGGCCTGCCGACATCAGGCCTTCCGCTACGGTCGCACGGCCTACGGTCTCCAGTTCCACGTCGAAACGACGCCCGAGATGATCGCCGCGTGGCTGGCCGTGCCGGAGAACAGGGCTGAGCTGGCGGCCCTGCCGCCCGATCAGGCGGTCGATCTAGCAGCGCTCCATGCGGCGACGCGGCGGCACAGCGGCCGGCTGGCAGCCCACAGCGCGCAGGTCGGGGCCACCTTCTGCGGCCTGCTTACGCGCCCGGCGAAAGCGCCGTAGGCGGTCGGAGACGATGAGCAGCGCGCCGCCGGCTGCCGGTCCCACCGAGCCCGACGCGTGGACGCTGATCGTCCGCACCATCGCGCTGCTGGCCGGCTTGGCCATCCTCGTCGTCTTCGTGGCCCTCGTCTGGGAGATGCTCGTCCTCATCCTCATCGCTGGCGTCCTGGCGGCAGGTATGCGACCGGCCGTGCAGCGCGCGCAGCGCGTCGCCCTGCCGCCGGGCGGCTGGCATCCGCCGGCCGTGCTCGTGATCCTGCTGCTCTATCTCGCCGTGGCAGCGGCCTTCAGCGGGCTGGCTGCCGTGCTCTTCCCGCCGTTGGCCACCGAGGTGCGCGAGTTCGCCACGGACCTGCCACAGTACGTCGCGCAGGCGCAGGCCGCGCTGGCCGAGCTGTCGGCACAGCAGCCGTGGCTGCCGGGATTCGAGCTCGACGCGCGCACGCTCCTGGGCCAGCTCGCGGCGCCGCTCCAGGCTGGTCTGCCCCGCGTGTTCCGTTTCGCCGCCGGCGTCGTGGAGGCGGCCTTCTCGCTGGTCCTCGTGCTGACGATCGCGCTCTACATCCAGCTCGAAGGCGCCGGCATCAGGCGCTTCGCGCTGCGCCTGCTGCCGGCGGCCCGGCGCGCGCGGGCCTCCGCCCTGGTGGACGAGATCCTGACCAAGACCGGCCTCTGGCTGCTCGGCCAGCTCACGCTGGGGTTCATCATCTTCCTGGCGACGGCCGCCGGGCTGCTCGTGCTCGGCGTGCCCTACGCCCTGCTGCTGGCGCTCATCGCCGGGGTGCTGGAGATCGTGCCGATGCTGGGGCCGATCGTCTCGGCCATCATCGCCGTGACGGTGACGCTCTTCATCTCGCCGCTGCTGGCGCTGAAGGTGCTGGTGCTGTTCGTCGTGATCCAGCAGCTCGAGAACAACATCCTGGTGCCGCGCGTCATGTCGCAGACCGTCGGCATCTCGCCGCTGACGGTGCTGCTGGCGCTGGTGCTCGGTGGCAAGCTGCTGGGGCTCGTGGGGGCGCTGCTGGCCGTGCCCGTCGCTGCGGCGCTCCAGGTGCTGGTGTACGCCCTGCTGGCCGAGGAGCAGACGCCGCCGGCGGAGCCGATCGCCAAGGACGGCGCAGCGGCGGCGCGAGCGGGCGGCGACGGGCCGCCGGCGGGCTGACCGCCGGGCCGCGCGCGATTCCGTGGCCGCGGCAGGGCCGAGCTAATCCGTTTGGCTAGCCCACAATAATCCTTTTGAGGTATTGACTATCGATGCCGCGCC
>JACQUS010000103.1 GCA_016210125.1 Chloroflexota bacterium
ATGCTGTTCTGCTTGCCGGTCGGCACGGCGGAGACGGCAGCGCGCAGGTAGGCTTCCAGCGTCGCGCGCGCCAGCTCCTCGTCGCCGCCGAGGTTGCGCGCGAGCTCGGCCAGGTCCACGTTCGCATAGCGGTAGAAGCAGGCCGAGTTGAACTCGACGGTGCCGAGCATGTCCGCGCCGGCGGTATCTTCCGGCTTCAGGTCGTCGACGGCCGTGTAGAAGTCGAACTCGACGCTGACCTTGTGTGTCGAGATGGCGTGCGCCACCTGCGACGCGGCGTCGACATTGCGCTCCGGCAGGTCGGCGAGCATGCGGCCGAAGAGGGCGATATCGGCCGACCGAGATCCGTCGAGTGAGGCGCTCAGTGCCTTCTTGAGCTGCTCCGGGACCGCCTTCTTCGCTTCGTCTTTCGATGCCTTCTTCCCTTTCTTCGGAGCCCATACCTTCTCGTAGACGCGGCTAAGAGTCTCCCAGCTCTCATCGCAGACCTCGGCGAACCGCTCCAGATGACCTTGATCGGCAAAGAGCAGCACCTCCGTCAGCGTCTCCGCGTCTTCGTCGTCTTTCCGTTGCTCAGATAGAATCCCCAGACCGCCCAGGGCCGCGTCGAAGACGCGCTCGGCGTCTGTTGCATTCCGGCCACGGCTCACCAGGATTTCACCGACGACCTTACGGAATCGCTTGGAGCGTTTGGCAACGTTTTCAACTGGCAGTAATCCCTTCTCGAACGCGGTGTGCATCGCGCGCTTGAGGCACTGGCTGGAGATGCGGGCGCGGCGGCAGCCGCCGAACTCGCAGTCCTTCGGCGCGCCGGTGTCGTCGCGGTTCAGGTTCGACGGCGCGAAGTTCTGAACGATGTGCAGCTCGACGAACATGGTGTGTCCTCCTTGTCCTTTCTTTGGCTAGCGCTCTGCGGCCGTCGCCGCTTGGTCATCGGTTGCGTGCGCCGCGTCATCGGGCTGGCCGGCATAGTCCCAGTAGGCCCGCGCCCAGGCGCGCTGCACGCTCCGGCTCGCGCTGTCCCAGCGCCGGATGTCGTGCAGCAGCTCGGCCCAGTCCACGGGGATCTCCTTCGCCTTCAGCAGACCCACCGCGTGGCGCAGGTGAACCGGCAGGTCGGCGCGGTGGCAGTTGAGCAGCGCGACGAAGCGCCGCTCAACGCCCGGCTCACCGCCTTCGTCTCGGCTGCGCGCCGCCAGCCGGAACGACGCGCCGAGGTTGGTCGCCCGCCGCCGATCGCCCTCCGCCGGCCAGGCACCCTGATGCCAAGCGAAGAGCGACGCGACGAGGAAGTATGCCTGCTCTTCGTCTTCACGGTCGCGGCGGCCGGCGTCGGACGACAGCCAGGGGACGACGTACGGAAAGACCTCGGCGGCCTCGCCGGGCTCCTTGCCGAGCCCGCGGCGCAACGCGGCCAGCGCGGCGCGGTCCTCGGCGGCCACGAGCTCGGCGAGGTGGGCGACGAAACGCTGCTCACGATCGGTCGGTGGACTCACGGGCTTCCTCCTCTTCTGTCTGTATGCCACGCTTCTTCACGACCCGACGCAGGTGTGCGTGTAGCGCCTGCTCGGCCCTGGCCACGGCCTTCAGGCTGCGAGCCGACGTGTCGAGGCTGCTCGTCAGCTCGTCGAAAGCGCGCCGCGCGGCGCCGAGCACCGTGCGCTGCCAGGCGGCGAGCGCGCGCAGGCGGTGCTCCTCGGCGCTGTCTCCTGGCGGCGCCTGGGCCAGCCCTACGAGCAGCGTCGAGAAGGCCTCTTCCAGCCGCGGCCAGTAGCGCCGCTCGGGCGCCAGGCTCTGCACCAGGGGGCCGATCACCTTGCCTGTCGGCTTGCGTGCGTTCGCCTGGCCGGCGCTGGGAGCGAGCAGAAGCTTCGCGAGGGTGTAAACACTCCCCTGAAGCTCGCGGCCGACCTCCTCGGCGAAGGCGAGCGCCAGGCTCAGGTCCGCGACGAGATGCTCATCGCGCAGATAGGCCAGCGGCAGCGGTAGGCGCTCGTGGCGCCAGAAGTGGATATTGGCCTGATTGCTGCTCACGCCGAAGAACTCCACGGGCACGACCAGCGACGGCTCGAGGACGCCGTACTCGGCCAGTTGCGCCAGCCAGCTCACGGTCTGCGGCCGGTCGCGCTCCTCGCCCTGCGGCTGCCCGTGCGCGACCGACTGGAAAAGGGCCAGGCTATCGCGCCAGAGACTGCGCTCCTCCCGGAAGCTCACGGCCGGCCAGGGGTCCTCGCCGGCCTTGGCCTTCGGCCGGCCCACGAAGGCCAGCATCGTCTCGCGGCGCCGGCGGTGAAAGCGGTCCGGGAACTGGTAGCCCTTCATAATCACGACGGCCGGCACACGCATCGCGCCGTCCTCGCTGACCTCCGGCCGCAGACGTAGGCGCCGACTCTGCCACGTCAGTAGGTCGAGGTGGCCGGCGGGCCAGCGGTCATCGGCGCGCGTCTCCTCGTCGCGCTCCCAGGCCGGGCGGTCGTCGCCCTCGCACGCGAACGGCTCGTCCTGCGTCGGGTCATAGCAGACGAGGTTGAGCGAGAGGGTCTCGAAGAGGCTCGTCCCCTTCACGAGTGCCACGGCCGCCTTGACGAGCGGCGCCGCGTCGGCCGATTTGAAGAGCTTCGGGTCTTCGTGCTTGTAGAGGGAGACCGTCCCGCCCACGGCGAAGGCCTGGAACGCGACGAGGTAGCGCGCGGCCTGCGCCGCAGAGAGGGCGCAGTCCGTCGTGTGATCGAACAGCGTCGCCGCGTTGCCCGACGATGCTAGCTCGTGCGTCAGGCCGACGATGGGCCACTCGTACTGGAAGTCGAGCTTTCCGACCTGGTAGAACGGCCGCTCGGCGTCGAACAGCTCGAAGCGCCCGCGCCAGCGGGCCAGGTAGCCGTCGATCGCCGCGGCGTCGAAGGCGCCACGCTGCCTAAGCTCGGCCCACTCGCCCTCGCTCGTCGGGCCGTAGCCGCGGGCAAAATGGCGGTGCAGGATGGCGAGGAGCAGCCGGTGCAGCGCGACCGTTACCAGCGGCGAGGGATGGCTGATCTCGCGGATGCCCGGCGCCTGCACGAGCACGTCGCGCAGGCTCTGCTCGTGTACCGTACCGTCCGCCGCCAGAAGGCAGGGTATCCAGGGCGCGTCGACGAGATTGAAGCGCGGCGTCATACAGCCTCCTCCTTATGCTTCGACGATGACTACGCCGAGCTCATCGTCGAGCTTTAGCCGATACTTTCCGACATCTGCGCCGCCGGCCGCGTCGAGGATGAGCAGCCGGTGGTGGCGCAGGAGCGGCGACG
>JACQUS010000115.1 GCA_016210125.1 Chloroflexota bacterium
ATCGACGACAACCCATCCCTGGCCGGCGCCGACATCGCCGGGCTGCGCGTGCTCGGCGGCTTCGCCGCGCTGGCCGAGTTGGCCGCCCGCCGCGCGCTCGACGGCGTCACGCTCTCGTTCCACTCGGAGGTGCGGCGCAAGATCCACCGCCGCATCGCCGCCGATCTGGGGCTGCGCATCGTGCCACTGGTCGACCCCCGCGCCGTCGTCGGCATGGGCGTGCAGGTCGGCGACGGCGCGCTGATCGAGGCCGGGGCTGTCGTCGGCCCAGGGACCACAGTCGGAGAGGGCACCATCGTCGATGTAGGCGCGGTCGTCGCGCACGACTGTTTCCTCGGCCCCTTCTCGCACCTGTCGCCCGGCTGCCATCTCTCCGGCGTGGTCCATCTGGTCGAAAACGTGCTGGTTGGCGTCGGCGCGTCGATAAACTCGACGGTGACCGTGGGCCGCAACGTCATCATCGCGCCGGGCGCCGGGGTGATGAACGACGTGCCTGACGACGTCGTCGTCAGCGGCGTGCCAGCCAAGGTCATCGGCGGCAGCCGGCGGGGAGCGTAGAGCCATGCATACGCACCTCGTCTACTACCAGCAGATGCTGCGCATCCGCCGCTGCGAGGAGCGCATCGGCTGGCTCTTCGCGCGCAATCTCACGATGGGCACGGCGCACCTATCCATCGGCCAGGAGGCGTGCGCCGTCGGCGTGATGGCCGCCGCGCAGCCGTCGGACTACGCCGTCAGCACGCACCGCGGCCACGGCCACCTCATCGCCAAAGGCGCCGACGCGGCCCGCGTGCTGGCCGAGTTCTGCGGCCGGGCCACCGGCTTCTGCCGCGGCAAGGGCGGCTCGCAGCACATCGCCGTGCGCGACGTCGGCTACCTCGTGACCAAGGGAAACAACGGAGGCGGAATACGCGTAGCCACCTGCGCCGCGCTCTCCGTCAAGCTGCGCCGCAGCGGCCAGGTCGTGCTCTGCTTCTTCGGCGACGGCGCGGCCAACCAAGGCACGTTCCACGAGTCGCTAAACATGGCCGCCGTGTGGAGGCTGCCGATCGTCTTCATCTGCGAGAACAACCAGTACGCCATGTACACGCCCTGCGACGAAGTGACCAGCGTGCGCGACATCGCCGTGCGTGCCGCGGGCTACGGCCTGCCGGGCGCCGTCGTCGACGGGATGGACCTATTGGCCGTGCGCGAGGCCGCATCCGAGGCCATCGAGCGGGCGCGCGCCGGCGGGGGGCCGACGCTGCTCGAAGCCAAGACGTACCGCTTCTGCGGCCACTCGAAGAGCGATACCGGCAAGTACCGCGCGCGCGAGGAGGTCGCCGCCTGGGAGCAGCGCGATCCGATCCGCCTCTGGCGCGCCCGCCTGCTGGGCGAGGGTTTCGACGAGGACGTGGTCACGGCGGTCGAGGCGGCGGTCGAGGCCGAGATCGAAGAGGCGACGCGCTTCGCCCTCGCGAGCCCTTACGCCGAGGACGAGGCGCTCGACGGCGCGTACGCCAGGGCCGGCGTACTGGCAGGGGTCGGGCGATGAGCCGCGCGCTGACCTACCGCGATGCGCTCTACGAGGCGCTGAGCGAAGAGATGGAGCGCGACGCTGGGGTGGTCTTCATCGGCGAGGACGTGAGCCGCGGCGGCGCGTTCGGCGTGGCCGGCGACCTGCGCCAGCGCTTCGGCGAGGAGCGCGTGATCCAGACGCCGATCTCGGAGAACAGCTTCGTCGGCGTGGCCGTCGGCGCGGCGATGACCGGCCTGCGGCCGGTCGTCGAGATCATGTTCATGGACTTCATCACGCTGGCAATGGACCAGCTCGTCAACCACGCCGCCAAGATGCACTACATGTACGCCGGGCAGTATCGCGTGCCATTGGTCGTGCGCACGCCGGCCGGCGCCGGGCGCGGCTACGGCGCCAGCCACTCGCAGAGCCTCGAGTCCTGGTTCCTGCACGTCCCGGGGCTGAAGGTCGTGGCGCCCTCCGCTCCCGGGGACGCCAAGGCCCTGCTCAAGAGCGCTATCCGCGACGACAACCCGGTGCTCTTCGTCGAGAACAAGCTGCTCTATCCCAAGCAAGAGCTCATCGACGACGACGCGCCGCCGGTCCCGCTCGGCCAGGCGCGACTGCGACGGTCGGGCGACGACCTCACGCTGGCGTCCTACGGCCGCATGCTCGACCTCGCGCTCGAGGCCGCCGACGTCCTGGCCGCCGAGGCCGTCTCCTGCGAGGTCATCGACCTGCGGACGCTCAAGCCGCTCGACGTCGCTACGCTCGCCGAGTCGGTGGCGCGAACCGGGCGCTTGGTGTTCGTTGAGGAAGGCACCGGCGGCGTGGGCGCCGAGGTCTGCGCCCAGGTCGTCGAGCGCTGCCCGCGCCTGCTGCGCGGTCGCGTCGTGCGCGTCGCCGCGCGTGATGTGCCCATCCCCTCGTCGGCGCCGCTGGAGCAGCGCGTCGTCCCGCAGGTGGCCGACATCCTGAGCGGCTGCCTCGACAGCCTGCGCAATGACTGACCAGGAGCGGGAGCGAGAGATGCAGATACCGTTCGTCGACCTCAAAGCCCAGTACCGAAC
>JACQUS010000105.1 GCA_016210125.1 Chloroflexota bacterium
ATGCGCGAGCGCCCCGAGGCCCTGGTACCCTACCTGCGCTCGCTCTTCGAGCGCCTGCGCGTTGCCAACCAACTCGCTGCCGAGGCTCTCGCCCCGGCGGCGGCCGATGCGCAGCCGGCGGCGCGCGACGCGCGTTCACCGGCCGAGCCGGCCCGAGGCGCCGATGCGCTGCTGACCGCGCGCGTGCGCGTCAGCATCGACGCGGCTACCGAGGAGCTGCGCCAGGCGATCGACCGCGACCACCTGGCGATCACGCGCTTCCCCTTCAGGGTCGGCCGGCCGAGCACGCTCGGCGCCCTCGACATCTTCACCTCGAACGATCTCCACGTGCGCGACGAGGCCCCGTTCATCGTGTCGCGCAACCATTTTGCCATCGACGCGCAGGGTGGGCGACTCGTCGTCATCGACCGCGGCAGCCGCCTGGGGACGGTGGTCAACGGCCGGCCGATCGGCCTCACCGACGGCCCGACCTCCGCCCCGCTGCGCGTCGGGGACAATCAGATCGTCGTCGGCCCGGCGCGCTCGCCGTACGTGTTCCGCGTGCGCGTAGACTCGGCGTAGAGCGGCGGCGCTAGGCCAGCAGTGCCTCGTTGGTGAAGGTGACTGCTTCGCCGAGCGAGGAGAAGTGCCGACGCGCACGGATCGCCTGCGTCTCCGCGTCGGCGACGACCACGCGGACGGCCCGCTCGCGCACGCTGGTGAAGACCGTGACTAGCACGCGCGTGCGCCGGCCGTTCATTAGGACGGTCGTGCCGTCGCCGCGGTACTGCATGGCCAGGAGGTCGGCGAAGGTCAGCGGCTTCACGGCCTCTGCTGCGTGCTGCTCGGCCAAACGCCCGCGGAGCAGGCGACCGGGAGGGCGCGCCGCGGTGGCGACGGCCTCGGCGACCGCAGATGCACGCGCGTTGCCGGAGGAGAAGCGCCTGACATACCCGTCGAGTGGCGGCATCGGTCCCTCTCCTGCGAGGCACAGCTCGCCTCTCAGGCTAGGACACCTACGGTCGCCTGATGATGGCAGTTCGATGACAAACTGTCACGAGCGCGAATCGGCGCCGAGGATGACGCGTACGTCGGCTGCGCCGTCGAGCGCCTGGCGTACGACCGGGGCCTTGGGCAGGCCCAGGGCGCGGGCGATCACGCCGGCGGTGTGCGGCTTGCCGCGGGCGTCGATGATCGTCGTCTGGCCGTAGTCGGCGCGGTCGGCGTTGTCGACGCGCACGACCTGCACGCCGAGCGCCTCAAGCCGCTGCGCGACCGTATTGGCCAGTCCCGGCCGGCCGCTGCCGTTCAGCACCTCGACCCGCGCGGCCTCGGCCCGCAGGCGGCCGTCGAAGAACAGCTCGCGGACGAGCTTGCCGATCTCCGAGCGTCGCGGCACCAGGCCACCATCGTCGCGCGGGTACACCAAGCTGGGGTCGATGGCCCGCCGCTGGATGTCCTTGGTTTCCACGCGCCAGGCCAGCGCGGCGAGGGCGAGCGTGTCCTCGGCCGGAATGTCGCTGCTGAACGCGTCACGGAGCGCGGCGAAGAGCGCCGGCAGGCGCGGCAGCACGTCGAGCCGCAGGGCCTCCTGCCGCAGCGCGAGGAGCACCTGCTGCTGGCGCTGGTTGCGGCCGAAGTCGTTGTCGGCGTGGCGCGTGCGCGCGTAGCGCAGTGCCGTGCGGCCGTCCATGCGCTGCACGCCCTCATCGAAAAAGATGCGGATGATGTTGTCTCCGACATCGGACGGGTAGGCGTCGTCCTTGAGGGGATAGGGCACGTCAACCACCACGCCGCCGAGAGTGTCGACGATGCGCTCGAAGCCGCGGAAGTCGACCAGGGCATAGTAGTGGACCGGGATGCCGAAGTTGGCGCTGATGGTCACCTTGGCGAGCTGCCCGCCGCGCGGAGGCCGCTCGCCCTCCCCAAGGAAGTAGGCCGTGTTGACGCGGTACTCCCCGTAACCCGGCACATGCACCAGCAGATCGCGCGGCATGGAGAGCACGCCGGCCGACTTCGTCACGGGATCGACGGTGATGACGAGCACAGTATCGGTGCGGCTGGGCAGGCCCTGCTCCTGCGGCCGGCGGTCCACCCCCAGCAGGAGGATGTTGACGCGCTCGGTGCCG
>JACQUS010000129.1 GCA_016210125.1 Chloroflexota bacterium
GCCCACCGCGATGAACGCGGCTAGCACGATGCCCACGAACCACAGAACGCCATATCTGGCCATCTCTACACCCCCTCACCTGCGGAACTGTAGCCGACGGCTACACGCGAACACCGCCCGACCGCGGCGCTTGTCCTGCGTGCTTCACCACACCTCCTCTCGGCACGCTATCGCCGGCCGCATAC
The DNA here is from genome assembly GCA_016210125.1 of Chloroflexota bacterium. Lineage (GTDB taxonomy): Bacteria > Chloroflexota > UBA6077 > FW602-bin22 > JACQUS01 > JACQUS01. Next base: position 186 of record JACQUS010000129.1, read on the forward strand.
CTAGGCCGGCTGGTAGACGCAGCTTGGATCGGCGGCCAGGTAGTCGCCCGTCACGGCGTACGCGCGCGCCCGCGAGCCGCCGCACACATCGCGGAAGGGGCAGCGCCCGCACTTGCCGCGCAGCAGGCTGGGGTCGCGCAGCTCGCGAAACAGCGGCGCCTCGCGGTACAGCTCGACCAGCGAGCGCTCGCGGACGTTGCCGGCCGCGAGCTGCAGGAAGCCGCTCGGGCATACGTTGCCCCGGTGATCGACAAAGCAGAACCCTTTGCCGTCGTTGACGCCCTTTTGGACTGGGGCCTGCCCCTCGCGGAAGGCGTAGCCCGCGCCGGTCAGCATCCAGGTCGGCCGCTCGCCGGCGGGCACGGCCGCCTTGGCGCGCTGCCGTTCGATGACCACGCGGCGGAAGTTGGGCGCGGCCGTCGTGCGCACGTGGTACGGCGCGCCCTCGGCGTGCTCGGCCAGCCAGTGCAGCGTGCGCTCGTGCCCTTCGGCATCCAGCATATCGGCCGCCTTGGCACGCCCGGTCGGCACGAGGAAGAAGACGCTCCACACGCGGGCGCCGGCGGCGCGCACGTGGGCGGCAATGCCCTCCAGGTCGGCCACGTTCCGCCAGCTCACGGTCGTGCCGATCTGCACCGGCAGGCCGAGGTCGAGCGCGTCGCGCAGGATCTCGATCGTTCGCTGGAACGAGCCGTGGACGCCGCGGAAGGCGTCGTGCACCTCGGCCGTCGCGCCGTCGAGGCTCAGGTGCACCATCTCCGCGCCGGCCTCGTGGGCACGCGTCAGGCGCTCGCGCGTCACCAGGTGCGTCGCGCTGGGCGAGAGCGCTACGCGCAGCCCCTGCGCCCGGGCGTAGGCGACGAGATCGTAGACATCGCGGCGCATGAGCGGGTCGCCGCCGGTGACGACGAGAATCGGCCGGCCGAGCGCGACGATCTGGTCGATGACGGCGAAGCCCTCGGCCGTCGTCAGCTCCTGCGGGTCGCGCCGCGGCTGGGCCACGGCGCGACAGTGGACGCAGCGCAGCGCGCAGGCGCGCGTGATCTCCCAGGCGACGGTGTAGGGGGTCTGATCGAAGTCGACGGTGAAGTAGGCCGCCCCGCCCGGCTGCGGCACCGCCGCCCCGCCGCCGGCGGTGCGGCCGGCCACAACCGCCGGTGCGCCGCCCGGCGCCGCGGCCCCGGGCGACTGGCCGTCCGCCGTTACACCGCGTGGCGCTGACTGTGCGCTCGTCTCGCCCACCTTACGCTCCGCGCGACAGGGTGCGCGCAGCAGCATCGTCGGGGCGGCACTCTTCGTCCGTCAGGTAACAGGCCGGGTCCTCGGCCCAGGCGTCGTCGTAGACCGCCAGCGCGCGGGCACGGAAGTTGCCGTTACACAGCTCGGCGAAGCGGCACTGGGCGCAGCGGCCGCCCACCGGCCGCGGGCGCTCGCGCAGCGCGGCGAGGACCGGGTGGCGCGTGTCGCTCCAGATGGCGCTGAAGGACCGCTCGCGCACGCTGCCGAGGCTGCATTGCCACCAGAACTGGTCGGGATGCACGACCCCGAGGTTGTCGACGTGGCCGATGGCGATGCCGGAGCGGTTGCCGCCGTTGCGCCGCAGTAGCGCGTAGACCGCTGCGGCGCGCTCGGGATTGTGCGCGCGCAGCCAGAGCCAGAGGTAGGGGGCGTCGGCGTGGTTGTCGACGGTCAGCACCTCGACCGCCCGGCCCTTGGCGTGCCACTGGAGCACCTTACGGAAGATGCGGTCGAGCGCGGCGCGCGTCTGGAGCGGCGAGAGGTCGTCGGCGGCGAGCCGCCGACCGCGGCCGCTGTAGACTAGGTGGTAGAAGCAGACGCGCTGGATGCCCTCCTGCTCGACGAGGTCGAAGATGGCATCGAGGTCGGCGATGGTGTGCCGCGTCAGCGTAAGCCGCAGGCCGACGCGCTGGCCGACGGCCAGGCAGTTGCGGATGCCCGCCAGGGCGGCCTCGAAGGCGCCCTTGTGGCCACGGAAGCGGTCGTTGGCCGTGCCGATGCCGTCGAGGCTGATGCCGACGTAGCCGAAGCCGGTGTCGCGGATGCGGCGGGCCACGTCGGGGGTGATGAGCGTGCCGTTGGTCGAGAGGGTCGTGTGGATGCCGCGGCGATGGGCGTGCTCGACCTGCGCGAAGAGGTCGTGGCGCAGCAGCGGCTCGCCGCCGGAGAGCAGCAGCACCGGAACGCCGAAGTCGGCCAGGTCGTCGAGCAAGGCCTCGGCCTCGGCCGTGGTCAGCTCGCCGGGATACCGCCGGTTGGCCGAGTCCGCATAGCAATGAATGCAGTGCAAGTTGCAGCGCCGCGTAGCCGTCCAGACGACGACGGGCCGCGGCGTCCCGTCGTTGCGCGAGCCATAGCGCAGGTGGTCGGTCGCCGTAACGGTGCCGCACAAGAGACGTGATACGCCGAGCATGCCGCCGCTCCTTCGTCACGGATGGCTAGCTCCACCATGCGTCGGGCCACTGCCCAGGCGCATCGGGAGTTCTCCCGTATCCTGGGTTACGACGGCGGCGTAGGCTATGACTTAAGGCACGCTGGCGCGCGCCGCGAGCGGCCTTGCCCCGCGCGGTGGCCCCACCCCACCCCCCAAGGGGTTACCGCAGAGGGAGCTTCGCCCCCTCTGAACTTCGTCCTCACCCCGCCTGAAAGCCCTAGGGTCGCCAGCGCAGCAGGCGCAGGCCGTTCGCCACGACGACCAGCGTGCTGCCCTCGTGTCCCACGACGCCGACGCTGAGGCGCACCAGGCCGGCCAGCGCGCCGACGAGCAGCAGGGCGATGACCGCGGTGCCGAATGCGAGGCTCTGGCGCACGATGCGCACCGTGGCGCGGCTCAGCTCGTAGGCCTCGACCAGCCGCAGCATATCGTCGCTAGCGAGGACCAGGTCTGCGCTCTCGATGGCTGCGTCGCTGCCGATGCCGCCCATGGCGATACCCACGTCGGCGGCGGCCAACGCCGGCGCGTCGTTCACCCCGTCGCCGACCATGGCCACCGGCCCGTACTGCTCGCGGAGGGCGCGCACGAGCGCCACTTTGTCCTCGGGCAGCAGCCCGGCGTGGTAGTCCATGCCCAGGGCGCGGGCCACGGCCGCCGCGGTGCGCGGCTCGTCGCCCGTCAGGATGGCTACGTGAGCCAGCCCGGCGCTGCGCAGTGCCGCGACGGCCGCGCGGCTGGTCGGACGGAGCTCGTCCTGCCAGCCGACGATGGCCCGCAGCGTCGCCCGCGCGCCGTCCAGCCGCCCGACGAAGGCCACCGTCTGCCCGGCGCCGCGCCACTCCGCCGCGGCGTCCAGCGCCGCGGCCGGCAGCTCCGCGTCGAGTGTAGCCCAGAGCCGCTCGTTCCCGATGACCACGTGCGCCTCGCCGACGCGGGCGCGCACGCCGTGGCCGGGCAGCGCCTCTAGCTCGTCTCCCGATGGGAGCACCAGCCCGCGCTCGCGCGCATACGCGACGACGGCGCGCGCCAGCGGGTGCTCGGAGAGCTGCTCGGCCGCGGCGGCCTCGGCCAAGGCCTCCGCCTCGGACGTCTGCCAGGCGAGGAAGCTGGCCACGGCCGGCCGGCCGACGGTGAGTGTGCCCGTCTTGTCGAACAGCACGACGCGCACCCCGGCCAGGCGCTCGATGAATGCGCCGCCCTTGAAGAGCAGGCCGCGCTGTGCGGCGCGGGCGATGGCCGAGAGCACCGCCGCCGGCGTCGCCAGCACGACCGCGCAAGGCGAGGCGACGACGAGCAGGGTCAGCGCGCGGTAGATCGTCGGTCCGGCCGGGTGGCCCAGCGCCAGGGGCACGGCTGTGGCCGCTAGCGCCAGGCTGATCACGGCCAGCGTGTAGCGCTGGCCGAACCACTCGCTAAGGTGCTGCGCCCGCGCTTTTTGCGCACGCGCCTGCTCGACCATGCGCACCATGCGCGCGACGGTGCTCTCGCTGGCCGGCCGCGTGACGCGCAGCCGCAGCGCCGCCTGCTGGTTCACCGTGCCCGAGAGGCACTCGTCGCCCACGTCTTTGGGCACGGGCGCCGACTCGCCGGTGATCGCTGCCTGGTCGACGAGCGATGTCCCGCTGACCACGACGCCGTCGGCCGGGACGCGCTCGCCGGGCCGCACCAGCACGACGTCGCCCGGCACGAGGGCAGCGGCCGGCAGCAGCTCCTCCCGGCCGTCGCGCTCGACCGTCGCCACGTCCGGTGTCAGCGCGAGCAGGGCGCGGATCGCGCTGCGCGTCCGCCCCAGGGCGAAGGCTTCGAGCGTCGTGCTCAGCGAGAAGAGGAAGAGCAGGACGCCGCCCTCGAACCACTCGCCCAGAGCGGCGGCCCCGGCGGCGGCCACAAGCATGAGCAAGTCGACACCGAATGTGCGCCTGCGCAGGGCGACGAGGGCGTTGCGTAGGCTTGGGACACCGCCGGCGGCGAGGGCCGCCAGGTAGAGCGGCGCGTGGGGCGCGCCCAGCGCCTCGGCCAGCCGCCCGGCGACGAGGAACAGCGCACAGAGCGCCGTAAGCAGCGCCAGCCCGACGCGCTCGCGCGCCTCCACCTGGTCGGCCTCGTCCTCGGGGCGCGTGAGGCCGAGCTGCTGGAGCCGCTGGCGCAGTCGCACCAGCCCGTCGCCGGCCGACGGCACCTGGGCGGTGATCGTGCCGGCAGCGCAGTTGATCTGCACATCCGGCGCGGCACGCCCATCGCCGAGCACGGGGACACCTGGAACGGGGTCGGCACAGTGCGTCCCGGCCAGACGCCACTGGCAGGATGACCAGCGCTCGACCAGCGCCAGCCCGACGCGCTCGGCGAGCGCTTGCACGGCCGGCAGCGACGTCTGCGCCGGATCGTAGTCGATGACCAGCTCGCTGTCGTCGAAGCTGATGCGCGCGACGCCGCGGTGCGCGCGCAGGGCCTCCACCAGGAGGTGCGGGCACGGCGCCCGGCCACCGCGCACCACGGCCCTCGCGGGGAGGACCAGCCGGCGCAGGCGGGAAACGCGCGGGCGCATCGGCGCGAGCTACTCGCCGGGCATCTCCGCAGGGCGGATCAGCAGCACCGGCGCGGTCGCCGCCCGCACGACGCGGTCGGCTACGCTGCCGAGCACCCAGCGACCGAGCCCGGAGCGCCCGTGCGTGGCCATCACGATCAGGTCGGCGCCGCCGGTCTTAGCCGTCTCGATGATCGCCTCGGCGGGGTCGGCGGACTTGAGCTGCGTCTGCACAGCCAGGCCCTCGGCCGCCAGGCGCGCGCTCACATCGGCGAGGTACGCACGCGCCTCGGCCTCGATCTCGGCCTGGATGCGATCCCAGTCGACGTACGCGGCCTCCGGCATCACCATGGCCGTCACCGGCTGCGTGACGCGCAGCAGCACGACCGTGCCCTTACTTTGCTTGGCCAGCGTCACGGCATGCGGCAGCGCGACCTCGGCCAGCTTCGAGCCGTCCAGCGGTACCAGGATGCGCGTGTACACCTCGTCTCTCCTTATCGCCGCGTTCGGCTTCTAGCACTGTAGCACGATAGGCATCGCAGTGGTATACGGTCGCTTGGATGCCAGCCATCCTGGTGCGGCGCTGGCCGCTGACTGCGCAGGAGCAGGCCCGGCTCCCCGAAGCATTGGCCCGGCGGACGGCCCCGCCCCTCCCCAAGGGGGATCCCCCAAAGGAGGACCCCCAACGGGGGCTGCGCCCCCTTTGGATGCCCCCTGGGGCCCGCGGCGCGCGACCGGCCGGCACGTCCTTCCGGTCCCCGGCGCGCTGGACTGGCGGCCGACTGGAGGTCTCGCCGGCAGCCGGCGTGCTCAGCGATACTCGTCGGCGGCGCCGGCCGCAGCCGCAGCGCGGCCCTCCGGCCGCTCCAGCCGCGACCGCAGGCCGTCGGCGGTCGGCAGGGTGTCCAGTAGGGCGCGCCAGTGCGCGCGCTGGGTCTCGTCTTCCCTGCCAAACCAGAGCGTCGTGCTCACGGCCTCACGCAGGAGCAAGACGTCACGCCCCGTTAGGCTCAGGGTGACCGACATGCCGAGGAGGGCCTCGTCGCGCATGCCGACCACGGGCTCGCGCCGGGCGGCGCGGCGGCCGGCCTCCATTCCGCGGGCCGGGACCAAGAGCAGCGGAACCGAAGCCTCGCGCAGCACCCCAGCGGCCACGCTGCCATACACCAGCCGCGCCATCGCCGAGCGCCCGTGGGTGGCCATCGCCAGCAGACTCGACCCCAGCTCGCCGGCGTAGGAGGCGATGCTCCAGGCCGGCGTACCCAGGCGCACGGCGTAGGTTAGCTCCAGCCCATCGCGGCGCAGGCCATCGCTCACGCCCTCGAGGTAGCGGCGCGCCTCGACCTCGGCGGCCTCGAGCACGTTCGCCCGCGGCGAAAGATTCTCGCCGAACGCCGGCAGCTCCACCGCTCGCAGCAGCGCGATACCGGCGCCAAGCAGGCGGGCCAGCTCCACGGCCCACGGCAGCGCCGCCTCGGCGACCTCTGACCCGTCGAGGGGCACGACGACCTGGCTGGGCAGCGCCGCGCGCACCGGCGGGGCGACGCCGGCACGCACCAAGAACACGGGGACCGTGGCGCCACGCAGGACGTGGTCAGCTACGGAGCCGTAGACCCAGCGCCCGAGGCCGGAGCGCCCATGGGTAGCCATCACCACCAGGTCGGCCGAGCGCCACGCGCTGGCCTCCACGATGGCCTCGCCGGGCTCGCCGTACGGCACGGCCATTTCGACACTCAGCCCATGCTCGCGCAGCGCCCCGGCCACGCGGCCGACGTACTCCTCGGCCTCCTGGACAGCTTGCACCTCCGCCTCGAGGAGGTCCTCCGTAATCAGCCCCCGCACCAGCGCGGAGCGCAACAGGACGAGCGTCGCGCCCGTGCGCTCAGCCAGCAGCTCCGCCCACGGGAGCGCCGTCTCGGCCAGCGCCGATCCGTCGAGCGGTACGAGGATTCGTAGCATCGTCGCCATCGCCGCCTCCTGCATACAACGTCGACTCGACCCACACCGCGGCGCTCCACCGCCCACACTCAGCATCCGCCGCGGCGACGGCGCTGCCATCGGTGCAAATCCCTGACGTGCGACGTGCGCCGGCCCTTAACCGCAGCGCGCGCCGCCGTGGACGGGCAGGCGCGCCGGCCTGCTAGCGGTGGGCGACGTGTGGCAGAAGGTCCCGCGGCTGGCGCCGCGGCCGACGCTATCGGGCGTCAAGGCAATCTGGCGCACGCTGCGACCAGGCAAGAGGGAGACATCTCCGGCCGGCGTCGGGGGCGAACCTGGGATTCACCCCCGACGCCGGACCGTCGGAGCGAGGGGCCAATGCCTGATGCGGCCGTACGC
>JACQUS010000118.1 GCA_016210125.1 Chloroflexota bacterium
GGTCCATCACCGCCGCGCAGCCGCTTTTCATGCATCGCTGGTGTCCCGCAGGGAGATGACCAACTCCCGTGAGCGGTGCAACGCTCGCCCGACAGCCGGCCAGGCGCGAGGGTCTGGCCGACCCGCCGCGGCGGGAACGGCTTACGCCCGCTGCACGCCTCGGCATCGCGCCCATGAGCGCTGGTGCCAGCGACCACCCTGGTGCTCACGAGCACGCTACCCTCTGAGCGCGCACCGATTGCGCCCTAAAGCCGCAGCGGACGCGCAGGCGTGGGCCGTGAACGAGCCTCGGCGCTCGACGCACGTGCCGACGCTCAGATGTCTGCCGGTTCCCGCGCACTGCGACGGCGAATGTCGCGCCGGCCATGTAGGATGTCCTCAGCATAACGACAATGGAGCGGTCGTATGGATGCCTACGAGCTGGTCCGCCCCTGGGCCAAGCTTTCTCGCCTCAAAGACGGCGCGGTCGCATACCACCCGTTGATTTGCCACATGGCGGACGTCGCCGCCGTAACCCGCGCCTTGTGGGAGCGTGCCATCGCCGAGGGCGCCCGGCGGTCGATCGCCGAGTCGTGCGGCCTCGCCGAAGAGGACGGCGGACGGTGGCTGGCCTTCTGGGCGGGGCTGCACGACCTTGGGAAAGCGTGCCCGGCCTTCCAGCACCAGGACGCCGCCGGCGATGTGATCCGTGAGCACCTGCGCGCCGTCGGTCTCGCGCGGCCGGGCGTCCCCGTGCCGTCGAAGGACGCGCCTCACGGCGTCGTATCAGCGAAAGTGCTGGTGACGCTCCTCGTGGCCGAGCTGGGCGTCGCGCGCGAGGTGGCCAGGCGCGTGGCGACGGCGGTGGGTGGTCACCACGGCGTGCTGCCTCAGAGCAAGCCTGTCCTGGACCTCAGCCCGTACGCGGTCGGGGACGGGCCGTGGGACGCGGTGCGGCGGGCGCTGGTGCGGCGCCTGGCGCATCTGGTCGGTCTGCCGGACGCACGGCCGCAGCGCCTCGACAACGCAGCGGCCATGTTCCTGGCCGGGCTGACCTCCGTCGCCGACTGGATCGCCTCCATCAAGGAGCAGTTCCAGTATGCGATCGCCGACGCCAGTCTGCCCCCGCCCGACCTCTCCGCGTACGGCGCGCTAGCCGAGGAGCGCGCCGTCGCGGCACTCGACCGGCTCGGCTGGACAGGCTGGTCGCCGGCGACCGACGTGCGACCGTTCACCGCCCTGTTCGGCGTCGCGTCGCCCTATCCCATGCAGCAGGCGACGATCGACCTCGCCTCGTTGCTCGACGGGCCGAGTCTGGTGATCATCGAGGCGCCGATGGGCGAGGGCAAGACCGAGGCCGCGATGTACCTCGCCGACACGTGGGGCATCGAGCGCGGGCAGCGCGGCTGCTACTTCGCCCTGCCGACCCAGGCGACGAGCAATCAGATGTACGACCGCGTGCGGGAGTTCCTCAGACAGCGCTATCCGGGGCAAGTGGTCAACGCCCAGCTCGTCCACGGACACGCCGCGCTGGCCGCGGAGATCGAGGTGCTCGCCGAGGGCGCGCACCAGGCCATCGAGGTGAGCAACATCCATGGAGACGCGGGCGGTAGCGCGCTGGCGTCCGTCGCCGCAGCCGAATGGTTCACGCGCCGCAAGCGCGGTCTGCTCGCGCCGTTCGGCGTGGGTACGGTCGACCAAGCCCTGCTCGCGGCGCTGCAGACGCGCCATGTCTTTGTACGCCTGTTCGGGCTGGCGCAGAAGACGGTGATCGTCGATGAGGTGCACGCCTACGATACCTATATGTCGGCCCTCCTCGAGCGACTGCTAGCCTGGCTGGCGGCGCTTGGCACCTCGGTCGTCCTGCTGTCGGCCACGCTGCCGGATGCCCGTCGCCGCGCGCTTGCCGCAGCCTATGCTGGTGGTCTGGGCGAGTCGCCGGCGCTGCCGGCAGCCCGCTATCCGCGCCTGACCTGGCTCGCGCGTGGCCAGGCCGGGACGCGCGAGGTCGCCGCCGCGCCCCGCTCGGTGCGCGCCCTGAGGCTGTTACCGATTGACGGCACGCTGCCCGCTGAGGAAGGCGCGCCCTTCGCGCTCGGCGACCGGCTGCGCGGGGCGCTCGGCGGAGGCGGCTGCGCCGCGGTCATCTGCAATACCGTGAACCGCGCTCAGGACACCTACCTGGCCCTCAAGCGGGCCTTCGCGGAGGACATCAGCGCCGGCACGCTCGATCTCGACCTGTTTCACGCGCGCTATGTGTTCGAGGCGCGGCAGCGCCGCGAGGACCGCACGCTGCGGCGCTTCGGGAAATCGGCGGACGGCGAGCGGCCAGCGCGCGCGATCCTCGTCGCCACCCAGGTCATCGAGCAGAGCCTGGACCTCGACTTCGATCTCATGGTCAGCGACTTCGCCCCGGCCGACCTCGTGCTCCAGCGCGCCGGCCGGCTGCACCGCCACGACGACCGTGCCCGCCCGGCGATGCTCGCCGAGCCGGAGCTGCGGCTCTGCGTACCCGTGGAGGGCGACGACGGCGTGCCGCGCTTCGACGCCGGCAGCGCGGCGGTCTACGACGCGCACATCCTCCTGCGCTCTTGGCTCACGCTGCGCGGGCGCGAGGCGATTCACATCCCCGACGACGTGGCCGACCTCATCGAGGAGGTCTACGCCGAGCGCGCCTGCCCCGCGGACGCGAGCCCCGCGCTCCGCGACCTATGGCAGAAGACATGGGAGGACCATCGCAAGCAGGTGGCGCACGAGGAGCGCGAGGCGCGCGAGCGCTGGATTCGCTTGCCAACCTTCGCCGGCCCGCTGTGGAGGCTGAGCGACGATCCGCGCGAGGAGGACGCGCCGGACTTCCACAAAGAGCACCAGGCGCTGACGCGGCTGGCCGAGCCGAGCGTGCAGGTCGTGATCCTTTGGGGCTCGCAGGAGCGCCCGACGCTCGACGCGGCGGGGCGCGAGGCGGTCGACCTCCGCGCGAAGCCGACCGTGGCGCTCGCAAAGCGCCTGCTCGAGCGCTCCGTCGCCATCTCGCGCCGTCGCGTCACGCAGACCCACTTGGACCTCGCCCCGCCACCCGGCTGGCGGGCGTCGCCGCTCCTGCGCCACCACCGGCTGCTCATCCTCGACGCGGCCGGCGGCGCAGATGTCGGAAAGTATCGGCTAAAGCTCGACGATGAGCTCGGCGTAGTCATCGTCGAAGCA
>JACQUS010000107.1 GCA_016210125.1 Chloroflexota bacterium
ACATGAGCACCATCGCCCCGAGCATGTCGCGGCGCATCGCCGCGCGCGTCGCCGAGCGTGGTCTGCGCATGCTCGACGCGCCGGTCTCGCGGCAGGTCGCCGCGGCGGTGGCCGGCACGTTGGCGATCTTCGTCGGCGGCGACCGCGTGACCCTGGACGAGGCCGCCGACGTGCTGGCCGCGATGGGCACCGACATCTACCACTGCGGCGGCAACGGCGCCGGGGCCGTCGTCAAGGTGGTCCACTCCATGCTCGCGGCGTTGTACGTCGCGGCGCTCTGCGAGTCCATGGAGCTCGGCGTCAAAGCGGTCGTGCGGCCGGAGGTGCTGATCGAGGCCGAGGGCAACGGCTCCGGCGGCAGCTACACGCTCAACAACCAGATTCGCAAGTTTGTCCTGGCCGGCAAGTTCGAGGAGGGCGTCTTCCCGACCGACTACATCATGAAAGACCTCGGCCTGGCCCTGGAGGCCGGGCACGAGCTGTCTGTGCCACTGCCGCACTCGGCGCTGGCGATGCAGCAGTACGAGGCCTGCCGCGCCGCCGGCTACGCGCGCCGCTACTACCCGATCCTCGTCACGCTCCTGGAGCAGCTCGCCGGGGTCGAGGTGCGTGGCGATTCTGACGCGCCGTCGGTGCGCCTCGACGTGCCGCGGCCGCAGCCCGTCCAGGCCTAGGCCGCCGTGTCGCTCGCCACGCTGCGCGTCGAGCACGCGGACGGGCTGGCCACCGTCACGCTGGCGCGGCCGCACCGGCTCAACGCGCTCGACCGCCGGATGGCCCACGAGCTGATCGAGGTGATGCCGCGGCTTGACGCCGACGATAGCGTGCGCGCCATCCTGCTCACCGGCGAGGGTCGGGCCTTCTGCGCCGGCGGCGACGTCCACGATCTCATGGTCGCCTTCCAGGGCGCGTCGTTCGCCAGCAAGGCGGCTATGGTGCGCTTGTTCAACGAGCTGATGCTGCGCCTGGTGCAGATCGAGAAGCCGGTCGTCGCGGCGGTGAACGGCGTCGCCGTCGGCGGCGGCGCCAGCCTGCTCCTCGGCTGCGACGTGCGCTATCTCTCGCGCGAGGCCCACGTGGGCTTCGTCTACGTCCGCCGCGGGCTATCGGGCGCCGACCTTGGCTCGACCTACCTTCTGCCGCGGCTGATCGGTTTGGCCCGCGCCCAGGAGCTGCTGCTGACCGGCCGCATCATCAGTGCCGATGAGGCCGAGCGCATCGGCCTGGCGCACCGCGTCCTGCCGCCCGACGACCTGCTGCCGGCGGCCCGGGCCCTCGCCGCCGAGCTGGCGCAGGGGCCGACCGTCGCGCTACGCATGACCAAGCGCGCGCTCGTCGCCGCGTTTCTGCGCGATCTCCCCAGCGACCTCGACCTGGAGGGGGCGCTACAAGCGCAGTGCATGGAGACGGCCGACCATCGCGAGGCCACGGCCGCGTTCGTCGAGAAGCGCGCGCCGCGCTTCGTGGGCCACTGATCTCGTCGGACACCGCACTTCGGATAGCGAAGGAGGGGCCGATGCCCACCCCGCGCGAGCGCGTGCTTGCCGCGCTGCGCCACGAGCCCGTCGACCGCGTGCCGTGGTCCTTCTGGCGACACTTCTACGACCGCGAGCAGACGGCGCGCGACACCGCCGCGGCCATGGTCACCTGGCTCAGGCGCTGGAGCTTCGACTTCCTGAAGGTCAACCCACGGGCACACTACTACGCAGAGCCGTGGGGCGCGCGCTACGCCTACCCGGGCGGCGAGCACGGCCGGCCTGAGGCCACCCACCTGCCCGTGCAGACGACCGATGACTGGGCGTGCATTGGCCGCGTCGCTGCCGACGCCGGGGCGTTCGGCGAGCAGATCGAGACGCTGCGGCTGGTCCGCCAGCAGATCGGCGATGACGTGCCGGTGATCCAGACGATCTTCACGCCGCTGGCCGTGCTCGGCTATATGGCCGAGCACACGCGCATCCGCGACGACTTGCGCCAGGCGTCGCAGGCGATCCACGCCGCCCTCAATGCCGTCGCCACGAGCCTGGCCGGCTACGCCGCCGAGTGCCTGCGCGCCGGCGCGGACGGCATCTTCTTCGCCACGACGGCCTGGGCGACGCGCGAGATGCTGACGCCAGCCGAGTACGCGGCCTTCGGCCGGGCCTACGACCTGCGCGTCCTGGCGGCGGTGCAGGGGGCCGCGTTCAACGTCCTGCACGTCTGCCGCGACGAGAGCATGCTCCTCGACCTACTGGACTATCC
>JACQUS010000108.1 GCA_016210125.1 Chloroflexota bacterium
CATCCTCTCCGAGGAGCACTTCGACGTGGTCCACGTGCACGAGCCGCTGGTTTCCTTCCTGCCCATCCAGTTCCTGCGCTTCTCCGACGCCATAAACGTGGGCACCTTCCACGCGGCGCGAGAAAGTGGCGCCCGCCTGTATGCCTACACTCGGCGCCTGCTGCACGACTGCTTCCGGCGGCTGGACGGTAAGATCGCCGTCTCGCTGACAGCGGCCAGCCTGATCACGCCGCACTTCCCGGGCTACTACAACATCATCCCCAACGGCGTCGACGTCGAGCGTTTCTCGGCGGCGGCGCCTCCCTTGCCAGAGCTTGACGACGGCAAGCTCAATATCCTGTTCGTCGGGCGGCTGGAGAAGCGCAAGGGCTTCAAGTACGTGATGCAGGCCTTCCCGCTCGTTCGCCGCGCGTTGCCCGACGTGCGGCTGGTGGTCGTGGGTGGCTACTCGCGCAAGCAGGCCAGCCGCTACGAGCGCGTCGTGCGCTCCGCCCAGCTCGGCGACGTGCGCTTCGTCGGCTACGTCTCGGCGGCCGACCTGCCGCGGTACTACCGAAGCTGCGACCTCTTCTGCGCACCGTCGATCGGCGGCGAGAGCTTCGGCATCATCCTGCTCGAAGCGCTGGCCTCAGGCTGCCCGATCGTCGCCTCTGACATCCCGGGCTACCGCGGCGTGCTGCCGTCGGGCGCGCACGGGCTGCTCGTGCCGCCGAAGGATGCCCGCGCCCTGGCCGACGCGATCATCGCCGTGCTGGCCGATGGGCACCGCCGCGCCGAGATGAGCTCCGCTGGCCGCTGCCACGCGGAGGAGTACGCCTGGCCGAAGATCGCGGTCCGCGTTCTGGAGTACTACGACGTCGTGTTGTCCGCCGCTGGCGTCACGCCCCGTCCGCCGGCGGTCGCCAGTGGAGGCATAGCCTAAGGATGGTCATCTCACGCCTGCGGGCGCCTGCCCAGGGCCTGCTGCGTCCCGTGGCGCTCGGCCTGGCACGCGCCGGGCTGACGCCGAACACGCTGACGGTGCTCGGTCTCGTGCTGAACGTCGCCGCCGGGCTGGTGCTCGCGACCGGCCAGCCGCTCTGGGGCGCCGCGGCGGTGCTCGTCGCCAGCTTCTTCGATATGCTCGACGGTCTTGTCGCCAGAGTCGCCGGCCGCGCGACGCCCTTCGGCGCTTTCCTCGACTCGACGCTCGACCGCTACGCCGAGGCGGCGCTCTTCGGCGGCATCCTTGTCTGGCACGTTCGCGACGGCCAGGTGGTCGAGGCCCTGCTGAGCTACGCCGCGGTCATCGGCTCGCTGCTCGTGAGCTACGCGCGGGCGCGCGCGGAGGGGCTCGGCCTGCACGGCGAGGTCGGCTGGCTGCCGCGGCCGGAGCGCGTGGCCCTGCTGGCGCTGCTGACGAACCTGACGGCCGTGCAGCGCATCGTCTACGTGCGGCGGCAGTTGGAAAAGGCGTCTGTGAGTGATGAATGACCGCCATGACCGCCGCGCTCGGCCAGACCTAACCCCCCGGCCCCCTTCCCGGCACGGGAAGGGGGAGGATGGCCGCTGCCGCAGAACGGTGGACACCCCTCCCCGCGTCGGGGAGGGGCCGGGGGAGAGGTCGTAGTGCCTACTCTCCTCGGCCTGATATCCGATACCCACATCCGCTCGGCCGGTGAGGCCGACCTAGGAGCGGAGGTCGCGTCGGCACTGCGCGGCAGCGACCTCATCTGCCACTTGGGCGACGTCTACCGCGCTGAGGTGCTCGACTGGCTGGAGCAGCTCGCGCCGGTCTACTGCGCCGAGGGCAACGGCGATCCCCACCTGCGCGGCGACCGCCGCGTCCAGCGCGCGCACGTGCTGGAGCTCGAAAAGCTGAAGGTCGGGCTGCTACACGGCTACGACTATCCGGAGCCACCGTGGCGCAGCCTCGAGAGCGCGATGGCGACGGAGTTCGGCGGCCCGGTCGACGTCATGCTGTTCGGCGATACGCACGTCGCCGCGTCGGGCTGGTGCCGGGGCGTGCTGCTGCTGAATCCCGGCAGCCCGACCATCCCCAGCGGGCGCCTCGACGTGCCGGGCACGGTAGGCCGGCTGCACCTTGACCGCGGCACGGCCCGCGCCGAGATCGTGCAGCTCACGCGGGCGATCCCGCTGCGCTGGTGAGAGGGGCGAGGCGCATGGTCCGGGAGCGGCAGGGCCAGCGCCAGGCGCGGCGCCTGCGCGCGGCCGCGGAGCTGGCGGCGGCCGTCGCGGCGGCCGGTGACGTTGCGCAGCTCTACCAGCAAGCTGCCGAGCGCGCCGCGGCGCTCTTCGACGCCGAGTGGGCGACCGTGCGCGTCTATGACCCCGCTGAGGACGTGCTCGTCCTCCGGGCGATGGCCGGCCCGGCGCCGTACATGCCGGCCGAGCGGCTCGCCCCGGGGACAGGCATCGCCGGGCACGCTTTCGCCGCGGGCAAGCCGGTGCTCACCAACGCGTACGCGCAGTTGATCCACGGCCAGCCGCAGGTCGCCGGGAGGCCGGGGCATGCCGCCATGGCCGTTCCGCTCTGCGCCGCGGGACGCCGTGCCGGCACGCTCTCGGTGCGAACGTGCCGGCCGGTCACCTACGACGCCGACGACCTGGCCGTGCTCGACCTGTTCGGGCGCATCGTCGCCGCGGCCGTCGAGCGCGTGGAGGCGCAGGCGCAGGC
>JACQUS010000109.1 GCA_016210125.1 Chloroflexota bacterium
CTGCTTGGCCGAGCCGCCGGCCGAATCACCCTCGACCAGGTAGAGCTCGCAGCGCGATGGGTCGCGCTCCGAGCAATCGGCCAGCTTGCCCGGCAGCGTCAATCCGTCAAGAGCGCTCTTGCGGATGACCGTCTCGCGGGCGAGCTGCGCTGCGCGGCGCGCGCGGGCCGCCGTGAGGCACTTGTCGACGATCTTGCGCGCCTCGGAGGGGTGCTGCTCACAGTAGTCGCGCAGCCCCTCGCCGACGACCATCTCGACCGCCGTGCGCACCTCGGCGTTGCCCAGCTTGGCCTTCGTCTGGCTCTCGAACTGCGGATCGGTCAGCTTGACCGACACGACCGCGGTCAGGCCCTCGCGCACATCCTCGCCAGTCAGATTCGACTCGTCATCCTTGACCAAGTTGTTCTTGCGCGCGTAGTCGTTGATGGTGCGCGTCAGGGCGGCGCGGAAGCCGGTGAGGTGCGTGCCGCCGTCGCTGGTATTGACGTTGTTGGCGAAGCTATAGACGGCCTCGTTGTAGCTGTCGGTGTACTGGAGGGCCACCTCGACAGCGATGTCGCCGGCCTGCCGCTCGATGGAGATCGGCGGATGCACCGGCGTACGGTCGTGGTTCAAGTAGCGGACGAACGAGCGGATGCCGCCCTCGAAGTAGAACGTCAGCTCGCGGTCATCGCGCTCGTCGTGCAGCGTGATGCGCAGGCCCTTGGTGAGATAGGCCATCTCGCGTAGCCGTTGGGTCAGCGTTTCGAAGGTGTAGTCCACGGTGCCGAAGAGCTGCTTGTCGGCCATGAAGCAGGTCTTCGTCCCGCTGCCGGTGGCCGGGCCCTTGTCCGCCACCGGCGCGGTCGGCACGCCCCGCCGATACTCCTGCCGGTAGAGGCGGCCGTTGCGCCGCACCTCGACCCAGAGCCACTCCGAGAGGGCGTTCACCGCCGACACCCCGACGCCGTGCAGTCCGCTGGCCACCTTGTAGCCGCCGCCGCCGAACTTGCCGCCGGCGTGCAGAACCGTCATGACGGTCTCCAGCGCCGACTTGCCGGTCTTGGGGTGCGTCTCCACAGGGATGCCACGGCCGTTGTCCGTGACCGTTACCGAGCGGTCGGCGTGGACGGCGACGACGATGCTGTCGCACACACCGGCCAACGCTTCGTCGACCGAGTTGTCCACCACCTCCTGCACGAGGTGGTGCAGGCCGCGCTGGTCGGTGCTGCCGATGTACATGCCCGGCCGCCGGCGCACCGCCTCCAGCCCCTCGAGGACCTGGATCGACTCGGCCCCGTAGTCGGCCGGATTGGCCGACTCCATCATCGTCTCACGCTTCTTGCTCATGCTGCACCCGGTTCCAGTAGAAGACCATGCTCGCGGCCGCCAGACCGCTGGCGACGTAGGCGTGCCCTGCTATCGCGACGAGGCTGCCCACGTCGCTCTGCGAGATCCAGCTCCACACTTGAAACATCCCCTGAGCGATGACGAACGACAGCAAAATAATGCCCAGCGCTGGCCAGAAGTTGCGCGCCACGATGCGCACGCTGGTCTCCACCGCCGCGCGCGCGCCGAGGTCGCTAACGACGACGGCGTCTACCATGAAGAAGAGGTAGAGGGCCAGCCAAACCGTCGCCACTTGCGCGGCGACCAGCACCATCGTGCCGATGGCCTGAGCGACCGATGGACTCAGCAGCGCGGTCGCCGCCAGCAGCAGGCCGGCCGGCAGGCCGACGACCAGCGGCAGCGCTAGCAACGCGAGTACGATGAGCGCGAACCGCAGCCAGAAACGCGGCAGGCTGGCCAGTAGGGCGCGCAGGTCGACCGATCCGGCGCGGACGCGCTGGCCGAGCGCGCCGAGGAAGACGCACCCCAGCGCCATGCCGACAGTTTCTAGGGCGAGGATGACGGTCAGCGCCGGCAGCGGCTGCTCGATGGCCCCGACCACCGGTCCAAGCGCCGGTCGCGCCGGCGCGCTGCTTGGGACGGCAACCAGGTTCAGCGCAAGTGCTCCAAACAGGTTGAAACGGCTCAACGCCTCGCGGATCGCCTCCAGCGCCTCCGGCGGTGGCGCGGCCAGCTCGCCTAAGCCCCGCGGCACCAGCAGCCGCGCGTAGGTGCTCAGGGCACGGTCGACCAGCGGCGCCGCCGAGAGCTGCGGCCCGCGCCAGAGGAAGAGGTCGAGGAGGACGGGCAGGCCGATCACCCAAGGCGTACGCGCGGCGGCCTCGAAGCCGCGGCTCAGGGCCTCGATGACCCCGATGCGCGTCTGCTTCTCCTGGGCTGCGCTCACTCCCACTCCTACGTTCCCACCCACTCGGCCGCCCCGCACCGCGTGGCTATGCCGTGCCGCTCGCGGTGGTGGACGGATGAGTCGCGCCCTCGACGGGCGCCTAGTGTGGGGAGCGACGTGTCGGTCGCCCCCCGGCGATGGCCCAGCGGCTCAGCACGACGCGGTAGGCGATGCGCCTTCGCATTCTACCACACGGCAGAAAAGGCTTCTACTAGCGCGGCCAAAGCGCGTTCGCGTTCGCAGACACGCCTTAGTTGCTCGACAGGTAGTCGCGCAGCCGGCTAAAGACGCTCTCGTCCTGCCGCAGGCGACGCAGCAGGTCGGCCTCCATCTGGCGCACGCGCTCGCGGCTGACGCCGAACTCGTGGCCGATCTCCTCGAGCGTTCGGTACGGCCCGCCGTCGAGGCCGTAGCGCAGCTCCAGCAGGCGCCGCTCGCGCGGCGTCAGCTCCTGGAGCGCCGCGGCCACCTGGGCACGCAGCAGCCGGCCCTCGGCAGCCTCCTCCGGCGACACGTCATGGTCGCCGATGAGGTCGGCCAGCGTGTCCTCGTCGCCGTCACCAACCGGCGTCTCCAGCGACACAGGCCGCTCGGCGGCGCGCAGCAGCTCGGCCAGCCGCTCAGCCGAGACGCCCAGCGCCGAGGCGACCTCGACGATCTCGGGCGGCCGCCCCAGCTCCTGGAGCAGTCGACGCGACACGCCGATGTAGCGCGTCAGCAGATCGTGCACGTGCACCGGCAGGCGAATCGTCCGCGCGTGGTCGGCGATGGCCCGCGTGATCGCCTGGCGAATCCACCACGTCGCGTAAGTCGAGAAGCGAAAGCCCCGCCGCCAGTCGTAGCGCTCGACCGCGCGCATGAGCCCGACATTGCCCTCCTGGATGAGGTCGAGCAGGCTCAGACCACGGCCGGTGTACTTCTTCGCAATGCTGACCACCAGCCGCAGATTCGAACGGATCATGCGCTCGGCGGCCCGCTCGTCGCCGGCCTCGATCCGCCGCGCCAGCTCGACCTCTTCGACGGCCGTGAGCAAGCGCGCGCTGCGGATCTCGCGGAGGTAGAGCCGCACCGGATCGTCGAGCTGGTCGTCGCTGTACTGAGCCGGCGCAGGGCTGGCCTTGGGCCCCACCTCGGCCGCCCGGCTCTGCAAGACGGCAATACCCTCGGCTGCCAGCAGCTCGACTAACGACGCCCAGCCCTGCTCGCTCTCCTGCTCGTCGAGCAGGTCGTGCAGCTCGTCCTCTAGAACGAACCTGCGCTGCCGGCCGCGTCGCAGCAGCTCCGACACCGCGGGAGACATAACAGCCAGGGTCATCGACTATCCCTTCTCGTGAGTGGCGCCGCCGGTCTTGTGCCGTGATGCTCCACAAACACTTCGATACACTAGTATTATACCCGTTGGCGTCGTGTTTTGCACAATTGTTCGCGTCTGGTCATCGAAACTGCGAGGGTGCGACCGCCCGTGACCGAGCGACCACCCCTCCGCGGCCGCTACGCCGGAGCCGCTGGCCCACGGTGGCCGCTGGCGGGAGCCTTTCTGGCTGCCCTGCTCGTCGCTTTCGGCGTGGCCTACGCCGTCCTGCAGGGCAGCCCGCTGCGCAGCGCGGAGGCCGTCGCGCTGGCGCACCTCGACGCGCCGGTCAGTGGCGAGGCGCGGCGCGTGCGCGTGGTCGTCCGCGAGGGGGAGACGGCGGCGACTATCGCCCAGAAGCTCGCCAGCCGCGGCCTGATCCGTAATCCCGAGGTCTTCCGCTGGGTCGCGCGCTGGCGCGGCGTCGATGAGCGCTTCCTGCCAGGCGAGTACGAGCTGAGCCCGGACATGACTCTGACCGAGATCATGCGCGCGCTCCAGGCCGGCGACCCACGCTCCGGCCTCGTGACTTGGATCGAGGGCTGGCGCGCGGCCCAGATGGCCGACGCGTTGGACGGCCACGGTCTGATCCCGCGCGCGGCGCTGATGGCTGCCGTCGCGCGGGCCGACCACCCGCTGGCCCGTCGGTTGGAGCTGCCCGCCGGGGCGACACTGGAGGGCTACCTGTTCCCCGACAGCTACCAGCTCGGACGGACGGCCAGCGCCGACGCCGTCGTCGCCGTGGCGCTCGAGACCTTCGAGCGCCGCGTCGGTGCGCTTTGGCAGCGCTACCGCGCCAGGGCGGCGCTCTCGCTGCACGACGTGGTCACCCTGGCGTCGATCGTCGAGCGCGAGGCGCAGCGCCCGGAGGAGCGCGCACTGATCGCCGGCGTGTTCCTCAACCGCATGCGGGTCGGCATGCCGCTCCAGGCCGATCCGACGGTGCAGTTCGCTCTGGCTGGGCCGGCGCCGCTACGGCGGCCGACCGATGGCTACTGGAAGTCGCCGCTGGCGGCAAACGACCTAGAAGTGGACTCGCCGTACAACACCTATCGCCGCGCCGGCCTGCCGCCCGGGCCCATCGCTAGCCCCGGTCTGGCGGCCCTCCAGGCCGTGCTGGAGCCGCAGTCCACGGAGTACCTGTACTTCGTCGCCGCCGAGGACGGCCGGCACGTCTTCGCGCGCACCTACGAGGAGCACCTCAAGAACGTGGCCGCCACGCAGCGGTAAGCCCTACGCCCGAAACTGGAGGACCACCTTCCCGAAGTGCGCGCCGCTCTGGAGATACTGGAGCGCTGCCGGCGCTTCCTCGAACCCAAAGACGCGGTCCACCAGCGGCCGCAGGCCGTGGAGGGCGACGGCCCGACTCATGGCCTCGAAGATCTCGCGTGAGCCGACATTGATGCCTTGCAGGTGCACGCGCCGCCGGTGAAGGAGGCCGAGGTCGACCGCGCCGCCGCCGGACAGGACGCCGATGAGGCTGATGCGCCCGGCGAGGCGCAGGGCACGCACCGACCGGGCGAAGGTGTCGATTCCGCCGACCTCGACGACGTGGTCGACGCCGACGCCGTCGGTCAGCTCCAGCACGCGCCGGTCCCAGTCCGGCGTGGCCCGGTAGTTGATCGTGTCAGAGGCCCCGAGCTCGCGCGCGCGCTCCAGCTTGGCGTCGCTACTCGACGTAAGAATCACCCGCGCGCCGGCCAGCCGCGCGAACTGCAGGGCGAAGATTGAGACGCCGCCCGTGCCCAGCGTCAGCACGGTCTCGCCCGGTGACAGACCGCCTTGGGCGATCAGCGCGTTCCACGCCGTGAGCGCGGCGCAGGGCAGCGTCGCCCCCTCGGCATCGCTCAGGTGCTCGGGCACGTGGACCACGCCCTCCTCGCCGAGCACGACATGCTCGGCGAGCACGCCGTCCACGTCGCCGCCCAGCGCCGAGCGCACGAGGTCCTCGCGGAAGGCCCCGGCAAGCCAGCGCTGGAAGAACGTCCCGGCGACGCGCTCGCCCACCGCGACGCGTGTGACGCCGGGGCCGACCGCGGCGACCTCGCCGACGCCGTCGGAGACTGGGACGAGGGGAAGCGCCAGGCCGGGATGCTCGCCGCGGGCGATGCGCAGGTCGCGGTGGTTGAGCGAGGCGGCCCGCATGCGCAGCAGCACCTGGCCGGGGCCGGGCCGCGGGTCGGGCAGGTCGTCCAGCCGCAGGCTCGCCGGCCCGCCGAAGTCGTGTAGCCGAAACGCCTTCATGGCCCTCTCCTCGTGACCGCGTGAGACATCAGATCCGCCAGCCGTGCAGTCCACGCCGACGGGCGAGCACCGCCTACTCGGGTAGCACGATGCTGCCGTCGGCCGCGAGCGGCCAGTGCGGATTCCAGGCCACCTCCCACACGTGGCCGTCGGGGTCGGCGAAGTAGCCCGCGTAGCCGCCCCAGAAGACGTCCTGTGCCGGCTTGAGAGTCGTCGCCCCGGCGGCGCTCGCCCGTGCCATGGCCGCGTCCGCCTCCGCCTTGCTGGCGACGTTGTGGGCTAGGGTGACCCCGCCGAAGCCGGAGCCGCCGGCTGGAAGGTTGGCGTCGGCCGCCAGCAGGTCGCGTGGATAGAGCGCGAGGACCACGCCGCTCGTGCGGAAGAACGCGACCTCCGTGGTGCTGGCGCTCGAGAGCGGCCATCCCAGGCCACCGTGGTAGAACTCGACTGCGCGGCGGAGGTCGCGCACGCCGAGGGTTACGAGGGTGATCCGCGGCTCCATAGCTCCTCCTCTGTGGCCCACCGCTGTGACCTACCGCGACAGGACCTCGGGATTCACCAGGTTTGGCGGCCGGCGGCCCTCGATGGCCGCGACGATGTTCTCGGCGGCCATCAGCGCCATCCTCGCCCGCGTCTCCAGCGACGCGCTGCCGATATGCGGCAGCAGCACGACACTGTCGAGGTCGAGCAGGCCAGGGCGCACGGCCGGCTCTCCCTCGAACACGTCTAGCCCGGCGCCGGCCAGCCGCCCGGTCCACAGCGCATCGACCAGCGCCGTCTCGTCGACGATGGGGCCGCGCGCTGTGTTGACCAAGTAGGCAGTAGGGCGCATCCGTGCCAGCGCCGTGCCGTCGATCAGGTGGTGCGTCGAGGCGTTGTAGGGACAGTGGATGCTGACGAAATCGCTCTCGCGCAGCAGGTCCGCCAGCGCCACGTAGCGGGCGCCCAGCGCCTGCTCGACCTCGGCCGGCACGGGATGGCGACTGTGGTAGAGCACGCGCATGCCGAAGCCCTGCGCGCGCCGCGCCACGGCCTGGCCGATGCGCCCCAGGCCGACGATGCCGAGCGTCTTGCCGTGCACGTCCGTTCCCAGCATGAGCAGCGGCCCCCAGTGCGTCCACTTGCCGGCGCGAACGTAGCGGTCGGCCTCGACGATGCGCCGCGCGACCGCCAGGATCAAGGCCCAGGCCAGGTCGGCCGTGGTCTCGGTGAGCACACCCGGCGTGTTGGTCACCATGACGCCGCGCGCTGTCGCCGCCGCGACGTCGACGTTGTCATAGCCCACGGCCATGTTGGCGACGATACGCAGCCCGGAGGAGGCAGCCAGCAGGTCGGCGTCGACGCGGTCGGTCAGCAGCACCAGCGCGTAGGCGTGCTCGCGGAGGAGGGCCACCAGCTCGGCCCGCTCTGGGATGCGGTCCGGACTGGGCGGCAGCGTCACCTCGGCGAAGGCGCGCAGTCGCTCCAGCGCCGGCTCGGGAATGCGCTGCGTGACGAGGACGCGCGGGCGATCAGCGGTCGCCCCAGAGGAGCTTGCTGTCATCTTCGGCCTGCTTCTTCAAGTCAGCGCCCTCGGCGAAGCCAACGGCGCTGTAAAGGTCCGGCCCGTAGGCGCGGGTGCGGATGACCACCGGCATCGGCACGGCGTGGCCCAGGATGAGCGCCTGCTGCTTGGTGTCGAGGCGCGCCAGCACGTCGCGCAGGTGCCCGGCACCGGACACGCCGGCGAGCACCGCCGACACATCGCGCTCGTCGTCGAGCAGGCAGCACATCTTGGTACCGATCTGCGAGAGGATCTCGTCAGCAATGCCGCTCGGCCGCTGATCGACGACCAGGAGCGTGACGTGGTACTTGCGTAGTTCACGGGCGATGGTGCCGAAGATCGTGTGCCCGGCGACGGACGAGCTGAGGAACTTGTGCGCCTCCTCGATGGTGATCATCAGATGGCGCGGCTCGCTGCGCCTGTCGCCCATCGCCCGCTCGGTGAGGTCGACGTAGCGCTCGTGGATGCGTCGCGTCAGCACGTTGGCGACGAGCATGTAGGCGTCGAGCTGGTTGAGGCGGCCGAACTCCAGCACGACGCTCATGCCGCGGCCGAGGTAGCCCAGGATAGCCTGGACCGCGTCCTGCGCCACGTTCGGGCGCAGGAAGCCCAGCCGTCCCAGCCGCGTGTGCAGCTTGCGCTGGAGCACATTCAGCGTGCCAGGATTCAAGCCCAGGCGCCGCGCCAGCTCCTCGCGCTCGTCGGTGTCCATGGCGATGAAGCGGCCGAACCACTCGTGCTCGCCGTACACCTGGCCGAGGCGGTAGACCGTCTCGACTTGCGCCTGGGTCATCTCCAGCGCGTCGCGCAGCAGCTCCATGTCCTCGGGGAGGATCTGGTCGTAGCCGATCTGCACCTCGAAGTCGTAGGTGCCGCCGCGCTGGCGCGTCGAGTCGGGGTCGAGCGTGAAGATGGCTACGCGGTTGCCGAAGAGCTGCTTCAGGCCCTTCACTTCCCCGGTGGGGCCCTCGGACGTCCCCTTCCAGCCGTACTCGTTGTGCATGTCGAAGATGAGCGTGACCGCCGCGTCGCAGTGCAGGAGGCCGGCGAGGAGCAGCCGGGTGAGGAACGTCTTGCCCGTGCCGGTCTTGCCGAAGATGCCGACCGAGCGCTCGACCAGCCGCTCCAGGCTCAGGTTGATCCACGTCTCCATATCCAGCGGCTGGCCGACGGCGAAGAACTGCTTGCCGGCCGCGCCGAAGACGGCCTCGACGTCCTGGTCCGAGGCCAGATACGCCGGCGCGTAGTGCGGCGGCACGGTCTTCACCGGCCGCGGCTCGGCC
>JACQUS010000106.1 GCA_016210125.1 Chloroflexota bacterium
CATCCTACCATGCTGCGTGCGCGCACGGGCGCCGTGGCGCTGCTCGTGCGCTGCGCCCGTGCTATGCTGGGCTTGGCGAACACGGACCCGCCGGGCGGCTGCGACCCAGACGCGGGAGCGGCGCTCAGGGCGGCGGAGGCCAGCGATGGCGGTGCAGCTCACGCGGCGGCGGTTCACGGTCGACGAGTACTACCGGATGGCCGAGGCCGGGATTCTCGGCGAGGACGACCGGGTGGAGCTGATCGATGGGGAGATCGTCGAGATGGTGCCGATTGGCGACCGGCATGCCGGCTGTGTCGATTACCTGACAAACGTCTTGGCTCGCCTGCTTGGCGAAGAAGCTCAGGTCCGCGTGCAAAACCCGCTACGGCTTTCCCGGTATTCGGAGCCACAGCCCGACGTGATGCTCCTGCGGCCACGGCCGGACTTCTACCGTTCAGGCCACCCGACACCTGGCGAGGTTCTCCTGCTCATCGAGGTGGCCGACACGTCGGTTGACCTCGACCGTCGGGTGAAGGTGCCGCTGTATGCACGGCACGGCATTCCCGAGCTCTGGGTCGTGGACCTGGCCGAGGGCACCGTGACGGTCTACCGCGATCCCGCGCCGGACGGCTACCGCGTGGCCCAGGTGCTGCGGCGTGGCGAGCAGCTCCAGCCGGCGGCCTTCGCCGACCTCGCCGTCCCCGTCGCCGACATCATCGGCTAAGGGGGCTCGACCTCTCTGCGGTAGCTTTGTCCGCCCGCACCCCCTCTCGACGTGTCCGCATCTGGAAGGATGCCACGATGATCTCCCCGCGTGGGCTTGATCACCGCTGATCGCGCGACGGCACGCGCGCCCCATGGGGATCTCGGCGCGACCGACGCGCCTCGCCCGTGCTATGCTGGGCTTGGCGAACACGGACCCGCCGGGCGGCCGCGACCCAGGCGGGAGCGCGGCGTTTCGGGGCGACGGAGGCCGG
This sequence comes from Chloroflexota bacterium, assembly GCA_016210125.1. Lineage (GTDB taxonomy): Bacteria > Chloroflexota > UBA6077 > FW602-bin22 > JACQUS01 > JACQUS01. Next base: position 960 of record JACQUS010000106.1, read on the forward strand.
CGATGGCAGTGCAGCTCACGCGGCGGCGCTTCACGGTCGACGAGTACTACCGGATGGCCGAGGCCGGCATCTTCGGCGAGGACGACCGCGTCGAGCTGATCGATGGGGAGATCGTCGAGATGGTGCCGATCGGCGGCCCGCACCGGGCGGGTGTTGACTACCTAACCATGGTCCTGGCCCCGCGCCTCGCCGGACGGGCGATCGTGTCGATCCAGAATCCGGTTCGCCTGAGCGCGCGCTCCGAGCCACAGCCAGATGTCGCCATCCTCCGCCCGCGGCCCGACCATTACCGCACCGGCCACCCGCGGCCCGAGGATGTCTTCCTGCTCATCGAGGTGGCCGACACGTCGGTCGACCTCGACCGTCGGGTGAAGGTGCCGCTGTATGCACGGCACGGCATCCCCGAGGTCTGGGTCGTGGACCTGGCTGAGGGCACCGTGACGGTGTACCGCGAACCCGCGCCGGACGGCTACCGCGTGGCCCAGGTGCTGCGGCGTGGCGAGCAGCTCCAGCCGGCGGCCTTCGCCGATGTCGCCGTCCCCATCGCCGACGTCGTGGGCTGAACACCGCCGACGCCGGCAGCCGGCCCCACCCCCCACCCGAAGAGAAGTCCCCTCTCTCCCTCCCCGCGTCTCCGCGTCCCCGCGTCTCCGCGTCGGGGAGGGGGATGAGGGGAGGGGCCTACGCCGTGTGCGCGGCTTGCGGCGCGGTGGCGGCGCGCTCGGCGACGATCTTATTGAGCGCGTTCAGGTAGGCCCTGGCCGACGCGACGATGATGTCCGTGGACGCGCCGCGGCCGACGAAGGTGTGGCCGCCGCTGGCGACGCGCACCGTCACCTCGCCGACGGCGTCCATCCCGCCGGTCACCGAGTGCACCTGGTACTCGACCAGCTCGTTGGGTACGTGTACGACCTGGTCCAGCGCCTTGTACACGGCGTCGACCGGGCCGGTGCCGGTCGTCGTTTCGACGTACGTCTCCCCGCCGGGGCCGTGGACGCGCACCGTCGCCGTCGGGATAAGCGGGTCGCCGCAGGTGACCTGGACGTGCTGGAGGCGGTAGGCCTCGCGCACGCTCTGTACCTCGTCGGCGATGATGACCTCGAGATCGCGGTCGGTGATGATCTTCTTGCGGTCGCCCAGGTCCTTGAAGCGCTGGAACGCGCGCTGGAAGTGCTCCTTGTTCAGGCGGTAGCCGAGCTGCTCCAGCCGGTGGCGGAAGCCGGCGCGGCCGCTGAGCTTGCCGAGGATGATCTGGTTGCTCGGCAGGCCAACGTCGCGCGGGTCCATAATCTCGAAGGTCGTGCGCTCCTTGAGCACACCGTCCTGGTGGATGCCGGACTCGTGGGCGAAGGCGTTGGCCCCGACGACGGCCTTGTTCGGCTGCACCAGCAGGCCGGTGAACTGCGAGATCAGCCGGCTGGTGCGGTAGATCTCGGCCGTGTCGATGTTCGTCGTCAGCCCGAAGTAGTCGTGGCGCGTGTGCAGCGCCATGATGACCTCTTCGAGCGCCGTGTTTCCGGCGCGCTCGCCGATGCCGTTCACGCAGCCTTCGACCTGGCGTGCGCCGGCCATCACGCCGGCCAGGCTGTTGGCCGTGGCCATGCCCAGGTCGTCGTGGCAGTGCACCGAGATCACGACGTCCGTGCGGTCGCCCAGAGTGCGCTCGCGGATCATCTTGATGAAGTTGTAGAACTCTTGGGGATAGGCGTAGCCACAGGTGTCGGCGATGTTGAGCGTCGTCGCGCCGGCGTCTACCGCCGCCTTGCAGATCTGCACCACGTAGGCTGGGTCGGCGCGCGTCGCGTCCATCGGCGAGAACTCGACGTCCGGCGTATACGACTTGGCGCGCTTGACCATGGCCACGGCCATTTCGAGCGCCTGCTCGCGCGTCATGCGCGTCTGGTACTGGAGGTGGATTTCCGACACGCCGACGAAGACGTGAATGCGCGGTCGCCGTGCGCCCTTCACGGCTTCCCAGGCGCGGTCGACGTCCTCGCGGTACACGCGGGCTAGGCCACAGATGACCGGCCCGTCGACCTCGCTAGCGATGCGGCGCACGGCCTCGAAGTCGCCCTGCGAGGAGATGGGGAAGCCGGCCTCGATGACGTCGACGCCGAGACGGGCGAGCTGGCGCGCAATCTCCAGCTTCTCCTCGACCTGGTAAGTGGCACCGGGCGATTGCTCGCCATCGCGGAGCGACGTGTCGAAGATGATGACGCGGTCCATGGTCTCTCTGCCCTCCATCCGGCGCTGGGCACGCCAGCGCTGGCTAGTCCTGTACGACGCGGTCCTTCTGCAGCCAGCTCATCATCGAGCGCAGCTCCTTGCCCACCTGCTCGATGCGGTGGCTCTGCGCTCGCGCACGCAAGGCCTGGAACTGCGGCCGGGCGGCCTGGTTCTCCAGAATCCACTCGCGGGCGAACGTGCCGTCCTGGATGTCGCGCAGGATGCGCTGCATCTCGGCGCGCACGTGCTCGTCGATCACACGCGGCCCGCGCGTCAGGTCGCCGTACTCCGCGGTGTCGCTGATCGAGTAGCGCATCAGGCTCAGGCCGCCCTGGTAGATGAGGTCGACGATCAGCTTCATCTCGTGCAGGCACTCGAAGTAGGCCACCTCGGGCTGGTAGCCGGCCTCGACGAGGATCTCCCAGGCTGTCTGGATCAGTGCCGTGACGCCGCCGCAGAGGACCGTCTGCTCGCCGAAGAGGTCGGTCTCTGTCTCCTCACCGAAGGTGGTCTCGAGGACCCCGGCGCGCGTCGAGCCGACGCCCTTGGCGTAGGCCAGCGTCGTCTCACGGGCGCGGCCGCTGGCGTCCTGGTGGATGGCCCACAGCGCCGGCACGCCGACGCCCTCGACGTAGAGCCGACGCATCATGTGGCCCGGGGCCTTCGGCGCCACCATCGTCACGTCGATCTCCGGCGGCGGCGTAATCTGCTTGAAGTGGATGTTGAAGCCGTGGGCGAACATCAGCGTCTTGCCGGCCCGCAGGTTCGGCGCGATCGCCTCCTGGTAGAGCTGGCGGTGCGTCTGGTCGGGCACCAGGATGGTGACCAAGTCGGCCTGGGCGCAAGCCTCCGCGGCGACGGCGACGCGCACGCCGTCGGCCTCGGCCCTGGCCCACGATCGGCTGCCGCGGTAGAGGCCGACCACGACGTCGAGGCCGCTGTCGCGCAGGTTGAGCGCGTGCGCATGTCCCTGGCTGCCATAGCCCAGGATGGCGATGGTCTTGCCTTCCAGGACGCTCAGATCGGCGTCGGCGTCGTAGGAGATCCTTGCCAACTTCCCCTCCTCTGAAACTAGCCTTGCGCCGAGGCGGGGCTTACCCCCCACCCCGGAGTGGTTTCCAGAGGGGGCGAAGCCCCCTCTGGAAACCCTCTCCCCCCTTACAGGGGTAGCTATTTTTCGCAGTATGTCGCACTCGTTCCGTAGGGGCGGTCGCCCAGGCGACCGCCCGAATCCCTGCTCCAGCGAGCGGAGACGAGCGCCGACCCTGCGTCGAGGGCGCCTGTTCACGCAGGACGGTCGCGCTTACCTAGCCCTGTCAGCTCTCCTCCCCGCGTCGGGAAGGGGTCGAGGGGGCTGCGTCACGCAGCGTGCTTACTCGTCGTCCACACGGGTCACACCCTGCGACCCGCGCACCATGGCCACGCGGCCGGTGCGCACGAGCTCCTTGATGCCGAAGCGCCGCACGAGCTGGACCAGCGACTCGACCTTGTCCTGGGTGCCGGTGACCTCGATCATCAGCGAGTCGGAGGCCACGTCGACGATCTTGGCGCGGAAGATGTCGCAGATCTGCATGATCTCCGAGCGCGTCGTGCCGCCCGTGGCCACCTTGATGAGCGCTAGCTCGCGCGTGACGACGCGATCGGCAGTCACGTCGCTGACCTTCAGGACCTCGATGACCTTATAGAGCTGCTTGACGACCTGCTCGACGATGCGGTCGTCGCCCTCGACCACGACGGTTAGGCGCGAGATGTCGGGCAGGTCGGTGTGCCCCACGGTCAAGGTCTCGATGTTGAAGCCGCGCCGGCGGAAGAGACTGACGACGCGGTTGAGCACGCCCGGCCGGTCCTCGAGGAGAGCGACCACGGTGTGCGTATGGATCGCGCGCAGAGCTGGCGGTGCTGCGATGGCCATGGCTAGTCCCTCGGATCCTCGATGATGTCGCTCAATGCGCCGCCGGGCGGAATCATGGGATAGACGTTCTCCTCCTCGGCGACGCGAAAGTCGATCAGCACTGGCCCTGGCGTGTCCATGGCCCACCGCACGGCTGCGACTGCTTCGTCGTCGGTCTTGGCCGCGCGGCCGGGGATATCGTAGCCCTCAGCGATCTTGACGTAGTTCGGAGACCCAAGGTACGACGACGAGTAGTTGTGCTGGAAGAACAGTTGCTGCCATTGGCGCACCATGCCTAGGTAGCCGTTGTTCATCAGCGCGATCTTGATCGGCAGGCTGTGCTCCCTGACGGTGGCCAGGTCCTGGATGTTCATCTGGAACCCGCCATCGCCGACGACCGCCCAGACGACATCGCCCGGCGCAGCGAACTGCGCGCCGATGGCCGACGGCAGGCCATAGCCCATCGACCCAAGGCCGCCGGACGTGAGCCAGCGGTTGCGGCGGTCGAACGGATAGAAGCGCGCGGCCCACATCTGGTGCTGGCCAACGTCGGTCGTGACGATGGCATCGCCGTCGGTGGCGCGGTAGATGGCGTCGACGACGAACGGGACTTGGAGTCCGTCGGCGGGATGCCACTGTCGACCAGGGTGCCGCTCCTCGAACTCGGCGATGCGCGCCAGCCACTGCGGGTGCTTCGCCGGCTTGACGACGCTGTTCAGCGCGCGCAGCACTTGCCTGGCATCGCCGACGATGGGCACGTGCGTGCGCACGTTCTTGCCGATCTCCGCCGGATCGATGTCGATGTGGATGACCTTGGCGTGGGGCGCGAAGCCGCTGACCTTGCCGGTCACGCGGTCGTCCATGCGCATGCCGATGCCGATGAGCAGGTCGCACTCCTGGATGGCGCGGTTGGCGCGCGACGTGCCGTGCATGCCGACCAGGTCGAGCGACAGGCGGTGCGACTGCGGGAAGCAGGAGAGACCGAGGAGCGTCTGGCCGACCGGGATGTCGCACTTCTCGGCCAGCTCGAGTAGCTCGTCGTAGGCCCCAGAGATGACCACGCCGTGGCCGGCGAGGATGAGCGGTCGGTGCGCGTGGGCGATCAGCTCGGCGGCGGCCTTGATCTGCCGCATGTTGCCGTGATACGTCGGCCGGTAGCCGCGCAGGTTCACCGTGTGCGGGTACTGGAAGACGGCCTCAGTGGTGAACACGTCCTTGGCGATGTCCACCAGGACCGGCCCCGGCCGCCCGGTGCCGGCGATGTGGAACGCCGCCTTGACGGTCTCGGCAAGCTCGTTCACGTCCTTGACAAGGAAGTTGTGCTTGGTGATCGGCAGCGTGATGCCCGTGATGTCTGTCTCTTGGAAGGCGTCGCCGCCGAGGAGGAAGGTCGGCACGTTGCCGGTGATCGCCACGACGGGGACGGAGTCCATCATCGCGCTGGCGATGCCAGTGACCAGGTTCGTCGCCCCGGGGCCGGAGGTGGCGAAGCACACGCCGGGCCGGCCCTTGATCCGCCCGTAGGCATCGGCGGCCATCGCCGCCACCTGCTCGTGCCGCACCAGGACGTGGCGAATCGGATAGTCGGTGAGGACGTGATAGAGTGGCAGTACCGCCCCGCCGGGGTGCCCGAAGACGATCTCCACGCCTTCACGGAGGAGCGCCTCGCACAGGATCTGCGCCCCGCCCAGGCGCTGACCCTCGACGTTGCGCTCGGCGTGTGAGGCCCGCTGCTCGGCTTTGCTGACCGTGACCATCCTTCTTCCTCCCCTCAGGCGCGGCGAACAAAAAATCTCGCCCCGGTGAGGGACGAGACCGATGAGCCCGTGGTACCACCCTGCGTTGGCACGCGCCCGCCCAAGAAAAAACCCCGTCCCCATGGGAACGGAGCTCCGTTGCGCCGCAACCACCCTGGGCTACGCCTACCCACTTGGCGCACGCTAACGGGTGCGACCCGGCTCGACCTACTGGTACACGCTGCACGCCTCGCGGGCGCGCTAGACGGCCGTTGGGCCGAGCAGCTCAGGGACGAGTTCCGCCTGCGCGCTCCACCGGGCTCGCACCAATCCCCGACTCGCTGCTGGTCGCTTTCACGCGTACTACTTCCCGTCGTCGCCTTTTGCGACGTGACTTGTGCCCTGGAGTCTAGCACACAGCGCGGCGGGTTGTCAAACTCGGTGACAACCTGGTTGCGCGCCCGGCGTGGGGCGCCGCACCGCCGGCGCCGGCCCGCTACCATTACAGAAGAGAGCACGCCGCGGCGGCCGGCCCGCCGATAGCAGCGATGGCGCGGGAGGTGGACGGGTGGCCTTGACACTGGGGCAGACGACGCGCGGCGCGAAGGCTCCGGCCGTCGGCACCGCGCTACGGGGCGTGCTGCGCCGGCGCTCGCGGCTGGTGGCTAGCACCCTAACGCTCCTGGCGCTCGCGGTCGCCGCCGTGTGGGCGGTCGCGCCGGAGGGCCAGCTCACGGTCACGTCGGAGCCGGCCGGGGCCATCGCCTACCTCGACGGCCGGCGCGTCGGCCCGACGCCCCGGGTCGTCAGCACGCGTCTCTTCGAGCGCGGGGGCCAGGTGGAGCTGCGGGTCGGCAACCTTCCGCCGGCGGTGCGCAGCTTCAGCGTCCGCCCCGGCGCGCGTGAGACGCTGCACGTCGTGCTCACGCCGCGCGCGGCAGTCGCCGCGAGGAACGGCGCGGCCGCCCCTCCGCCACAGCCGACGCCGCCGGCGCCGCCCGCGCTGGGTCGCGTGCGCGTCGAGTCGACGCCGCCCGGGGCCACCGTCTGGGTCGACGGCGCCGAGCGTGGGCGCACGCCGCTGCTGCTCGACGACGTGGGCAAGGGGCGGCACGAGCTGCGCGTGTCCGCCCCGCGCTACGAGCCGCACACCGAGCCGGTGGACGTGGAGGCCGACCGGCTGGCCAACGTGTCCGTCGCACTCCAGCCGGTGAAGCTTCCGGAGGGCTTCGCGCCGCGACCGGGCCAGCCGCCGGTGGCCGTGATCGTCGAGAACCATCCCGACTCGTGGCCGCAGACCGGCCTTCAGCAGGCCGACGTGCTCTACGAGGCGCTGACTGAGGGCGGCGTAACGCGCTTCCTGGCGATCTACAGCACGGCGGATGCGGCGGTGGTCGGCCCGGTGCGCAGCATGCGTGACTACTTCGTCTCCTGGGCCAGCGAGTACAAGCCGATCCTGGCGCACATCGGCGGCAGCCCCCAGTCGTACGACGCCATCGCCGCGACGGGAGTCCGCCATTTGGAGGAGTCGACGCGCTACGGCTTCTGGCGCAGCGGTGACCGCTACGCGCCGCACAACGCCTACCTGGCCACGGCTGTCGTGCGGCAGTCGGCGCAGCAGCTCGGACTCCTCGGCGCGGGAGCCTTCAGCGCGCTGGTGCTGCGGCCTGACTGGAACCAGCCGCTGCCGGAAGGCGCGCGCAGCGTGACGATGACCTACCCCGGCGGCTATCGCGTCGACTACGCCTACGACCCCGACACGCGCACCTACCTGCGACTCATGGCTGGCCGGCCGCACCGCGACGCGGCGTCGGGCGCGCAGCTCGCCGCGCGGGCGCTCATCGTCCAGCGTGTCGCCACGCGCTCGATCGACGCGGAGGACCGGCAGCGCATGGACCTCGTCGGCCAGGGCAAGATCGCCTACTTCGTCGACGGGCGCGCCGGCGTCGGCACGTGGCGCAAGGCATCGCTCGCCGCGCCGACGGTGTTCTTCGACGCCGCCGGCGAGCGCCTCGTCCTGCCGCCAGGGAAGGTGTGGATCCAGGTCCTCCCGCTCAGCGCGCCGCTGGACTGGAGG
>JACQUS010000113.1 GCA_016210125.1 Chloroflexota bacterium
GTGCAGATGCTCGCGCGCGGTGGTCGATGTCGTCATACGCACCTCCTGGTCTACCGCCGGGCCATCTGCTGCACGTCGCCGACGACGCCCTCGCGCTCCAGCGCGTCGATCTCGGCCGTGGAGTAGCCCAGCTCGGCCAGGACCTCGCGCGTGTGCGCGCCGCGCTCCGGCGCCGCCGTCTTGATCCGCGGTGGTGTACGGCTCAGATTCACGCCGAAGCCCAGAACCGTCACCTCGCCCAGCTTCGGGTGCTCGACCCGGTGCACCATGGGCAGCGTCTGCACCTGCTCGTTCTCGAAGGACTCCTTCACGTTCAGAATCGGCCCGGCCGGCACGCCGGCCTCGTTGAGCAGCTCGACCCACTCGGCGACCGTGCGCGTGGCCAGCCGCGCCTCGATCAGCGGGATGAGCTCTTCGCGGTGCGCCTGGCGATCCTTGAACTCCTTGAAGCGCGGGTCGTCGGCCAGCACGGGCACGCCGAGGGCCGCGCAAAGCCGGCCGAACAGCGTGTTGCTGCTCGCCTGGACGTTCAGGCTGCCGTCCTTGGCGCGCAGCGCGCCGACGGGCACGTGGACCGGGTGGTAGTTGCCCTCCTGCTTGGGAACGAGGCCGTCCTGGAGCCAGCGGACGGTCTGGAGGTCCATCATGCGGACCATCGCCTGCAGCAGCGAGGTGTGCACCCACTGGCCGCGGCCGGAGCGCTCGCGCTCCAGCAGAGCAACCACGATGCCGTAAGCCAGCATCACGCCGGCGGCGAGGTCAGCGATGGGGATGCCGGCGCGCACCGGCCCCTGGCCCGGCAGGCCGGTCACGCTCATCATGCCCGATAGACCCTGCGCAATTTGGTCGAGGCCGGGGCGCGTGCGGTACGGCCCCTCCTGCCCGAAGCCGGAGATGCTGCCGTAGACGATGCGCGGATTGACACGCGACAGCGTCTCGTAGTCGACGCCCAGGCGGTGCTTGACGTCGGGCCGGAAGTTCTCGACGACCACGTCGGCGCGCTCGACCAGGCGGAAGAGGACTTCTTTGCCGCGCTCGCTCTTGAGGTTCAGCAGCATGCTGCGCTTGTTCGGGTGCAGGTTCTGGAAGTCGGAGGTGTGGCGGTTGGCCGTGCCGTCCTCGTCCTCCGGCGACTCCACCTTGATGATCTGCGCGCCCATGTCGCCGAGCTGGCGGATGCAGGTCGGCCCGGAGCGCTGGCGAGTCAGGTCGATCACGGTGATGTGCGACAGGGGCATGTCCTCTCCTCGCGCGGCGGCGCCATGGCCTTCACCATGCCACGCCAGCGCGCGTGACGCAAGGTTATACTTCAGGTGTTGCTCGTCGCCGGAGGAGACATGAGCGCCTATCTCGCCGCGTTGCGCCAGCGCGTCCTCATCTACGACGGCGCGATGGGCACCTCGATCCAGCGCTACGAGCTGTCGGCCGCCGACTTCGGCGGCTGCGAGGGCTGCAACGACTACCTGGTCATCACGCGCCCCGACGTCATCACCGAGATCCTGCGCGGCTACCTCGACGCCGGGGCCGACGCGCTGGAGACGAACACCTTCGGCGCCAACCGGCTCAAGCTCGCCGAGTACGGCCTCCTGGACCACGTGCGCGAGGTCAACCTCGCTGCAACGCGCATCGCCCGCGAGCTGTGCGACGCCTTCGCGGCGCGCGACGGCCGGCCGCGCTTCGTGGCCGGCTCCGTCGGCCCGACCGGCATGCTGCCCTCGACCGAGGACCCGACGCTCGGCGCGATCACGTTCGCCGAGCTGGTCGACCTCTTCGCCGAGCAGGGCCACGCGCTAATCGAGGGTGGCTGCGACGTGCTGCTCATCGAGACCACGCAGGACATCCTGGAGCTGAAGGCGGCGGTCTTCGGCCTGCGCCGCGCTATGGCCGAGCTGGGCCGCGCGCTGCCGATCCAGGCGCAGGTGACGCTGGATACGAACGGCCGCATGCTCCTCGGCACCGACATCGCCGCGGCCCTGGCGATCCTCGAGGGCCTGCGCGTCGACGTCATCGGCCTCAACTGCTCGACCGGCCCGGAGCACATGCGCGAGCCGGTGCGCTACCTCTGCGAGCACAGCCGCCGGCCGATCTCGGTGATCCCCAACGCCGGCTTGCCGCTGAACGTCGGCGGGCGCGCCGTGTACCCGTTGGAGCCGGAGCCGTATGCCGAGCAGCTCGCACAGTTCGTCGAGCAGTTCGGCGTGAACGTCGTCGGCGGCTGCTGCGGCACGAATGCCGCGCACATCCGCGCGCTGGTCGAGCGCGTCGGCGGGCGGACAGCCAAGCCGCGCCAGCCGAGCGTCGAGCCGATGATCGCCAGCCCCATACGCGCCGTGCCGCTCCGCCAGGACCCTCCGCCGCTGCTCGTTGGCGAGCGCGTGAACACGCAGGGCAGCCGTGCGGTCAAGCGCCTCATCCTGGCCGACGACTACGAGGGCGTCATCCCCATCGCCCGCGAGCAGGTCGACGGCGGCGCGCACGTGCTCGACGTCTGCGTCGCGCTGACCGAGCGCGCCGACGAAGCTGAGCAGATGCATCGGCTGGTGAAGAAGCTTTCGGCCAGCGTCGAGGCCCCGCTGATGATCGACACGACCGAGGTCGAGGTCGTCCGCGCGGCGCTGGAGAGCTACCCCGGCCGGGCGATCGTCAACTCGATCAACCTCGAGAACGGCCGCCAGCGCTGCGACGCCGTCTTGCCGCTGGTGCGCGACCACGGCGCGGCGGTGATCGCGCTCACCATCGACGAGAGCGGCATGGCCAAGACGGCCGCGAAGAAGCTCGAGATGGCGCGGCGCATCTACGACATCGCTTGCGGCGAGTACGGCCTGGCGCCGGCCGACCTGATCTTCGACGCGCTGACATTCACGCTGGCCACCGGGGACCCCGAGTTCGCCGCGTCGGCCATCGAGACGATGGAGGGCATCCGGCGCATCAAGGCCGAGCTGCCCGGCGTGCTGGCCAGCCTGGGCGTGTCGAACGTGTCGTTCGGCCTGGGGCCAGGCGCGCGCGGCGTGCTTAACTCGGTCTTCCTGCACCACTGTGTCGCCGCCGGGCTGGACATGGCGCTCGTGAATCCCAGCCACATCACGCCCTACGCCGAGATTCCCGAGGAGGCGCGGCAGCTCGCCGACGACCTGGTCTTCAACCGCCGGCCGGACGCGCTCGCACGCTTCATCGACTACTTTGGCGGCCAGGGCGGCAGCCAGGCGGCCGAGCGCGCGACGGCGGCCGCCGAGGACGAGGGACCGGTCGAGCGGCGCATCCACATGCGCATCTTGCACCGCAAGAAAGAGGGCATTGAGGCGCTGCTGGACGAGGCCCTGGGGACACGCACGCCGAAGCAGGTGCTGGACGAGATCCTCCTGCCGGCGATGAAGGAGGTGGGCGACAAGTTCGGCGCTGGCGAGCTGATCCTGCCATTCGTGCTGCAATCGGCCGAGGTGATGAAGCGCGCCGTCGCGCACCTGGAGCAGTACTTCGAGCGCAAAGAGGGCTACACGAAAGGCAAGGTCGTGCTGGCGACGGTTTTCGGCGACGTGCACGACATCGGCAAGAGCCTGGTCAACACGATTTTAACCAACAACGGCTACACGGTGTACGACCTGGGCAAGCAGGTGCCCATCAACACGATCGTCGACAAGGCTGCGGAGGTGCAGGCCGATGCCATCGGCCTCTCGGCGCTGCTGGTGTCGACCTCGCGGCAGATGCCGCTCTGCGTCGAGGAGCTCGACCGCCGCGGCCTCGCGTTCCCGGTGCTCATCGGCGGCGCGGCGATCAATCCCGCCTTCGGCCGGCGGGCCGTCTCGCTGCCCGGCGATCGGCTTTACGAGCCGGGCGTGTTCTACTGCAAGGACGCCTTCGAGGGTCTGGCGGTGATGGACGGGCTGATGGACCCGCAGGCCCGCCCCGCGCTGCTGGAGCGTGTGCGCCAGGCAGCGCTGGCCGAGCGGTGGCGCGTCTCGCCCGACGGGCCGGCCGCACCGGCGTTGCTGGTCCGCCGCTCGCCGGCCGTGCAGGACGCGCCGGTGCCGCGGCCGCCGTTTTGGGGCCCGCGCATCCTGCGCGACGTGCCGCTGGAGGCCATCTGGCCGCACCTCGACCGCAAGACGCTCTTCCTGCTGCACTGGGGCGGCAGCAAGGCCAAGGGCGCCGAGCGCGAGCGCATCTTCGCCGCGGAGTTCGCGCCGCGGCTGGAGCGTATGCAGCGCGAGGCGCGGGCGTACCTGGAGACGCGCATCGCCTACGGCTACTTTCCGGCGGCGGCCGACGGCGACGAGGTGGCGGTGTTCGCTCCGGCCGACCCGGCGCGCGAGGTGGTGCGCTTCGGGTTCCCGCGCCAGCCGGCCGGCGAACACCTCTGCCTGGCCGACTACCTCCGGTCGCTGCCGGAGCGCGACGTGGTCATCTTCCAGGCAGTGACCGTCGGCCCGCGGGCCACCGAGCACGCTGACGCGCTGCAGCGCGCCGGCGACTACGCCGAGGCCTACTTCGTCCACGGGCTGGCGGTGCAGACGGCCGAGGGCCTGGCCGAGTACGTGCACGCGCGCGTGCGCAAGGAGCTGGGGCTGCCGGTGGACCAGGGCCGGCGCTACTCGTGGGGCTACCCGGCCTGCCCCGACCTGGCCGAGCAGGAGAAGGTGTTCCGCCTGCTGCCGCTGGCCGGGCTGGGCCTGTCGCTCAGCTCCGGCTACCAGCTCATTCCCGAGCAGTCGACCATAGCCATCGTCGCCCACCACCCGCTGGCGAAGTACTTTTCGGCGCGGGGCGGGGCGGTGGCCACCGAGACGGCGCGGGTGGGCGGTTGACCGCAGAGGGGGCGACGTGGCGGATGCTGAGCTGATCGCGGCGATGACCGACCGCATCGTGCGTGCTTTCCACCCCCTGCGGGTGATCCTCTTTGGGTCGCACGCCCGCGATGAGGCCGGGCCGCAGAGTGACGTCGACCTGCTCGTCGTCCTGCCCCATGTTCCCGACAAACGCCGAGCGGCTATTGGAATCTTGCGCCTGCTGAAAGATCGTCCAGTACCAGTGGATGTGATCGTCACCACGCCCGATGAGATCGCCCGCCGGGGCAACCTCGTCGGCTCCGTGCTGCGGCCGGCGCTACGCGAGGGCAGGGTGCTCTATGAGCGAGGCTGAGCCGCTGCGTGAGATGCAGCGCTGGCTGCGCTATTCCGAACTGACGGAATGGGCGCTGGAGGCCCGCTATCCGGGCGACTGGCCAGATGCCACGGAGGCCGACGCGCATACCGCGGTCCAACAGGCAGAAGCGGTATGGAGCTCGGTCATTCGTGACCTGAAGGAACGCGGAATCGACGTCGCGGGGAAGCAGGCCTGAGCTGGAGAGCGCTCGAGATGGACTCAGCGAGACGTCCGCGCTGCCCATCGTCGCCCACCACCCGCAGGCCAAGTACTTCTCAGCACGGGGCACGCCGACAGCAGCCGGGGTGGGGGCGGCTACGGGTGTCTGCAAATCTCCAACCGCGCGGGCCGCCACGGGGGCACGAGCAAGTCCGCGCGGCGAGGCGGCACAGAGCAGCAACAAAAGTCACAGCACGGACACCGTCGATGCGGCAGGATCGCGCCGAGACGGGCAGCACGGATTGCCGGCCCTCGGCCGTGCGCTCTGGCTCCAAGCGTCAGGGGAGCGGTGGGGTGTGCGCCGGGGTCGCGCGCGTGGCGTGCTGGCGCCGCGCACGCTCGATACACGTCATTCAGCCCGGGGCGAGGGGTGCCGTTTATGGGTCTCTTATCGCCCTCCTATGGGGCTTTTATTGACACTCTTGACCGCTTGGTTTGTCATGATAAATGAAGGGCACGGACTCCGCGAACTGGATGCCCGTCTCGCGGCGCAGAGCGCCGCGCGCAATGGCTGAGCGCCCGCGGTCGCGCGGTGCAGTGGCGGGCGAGCGTCGCTCTCGCGGTGGCGGCTACGGCGATGGCCGTGGCGGCGGCTACGCTGCTGGCGCCGTGCCACGACGAGCCGGAGGCGAGCCGGCGCGGTGAGGTTGTAGGTGCAAAAAGGCGAGCGGCGTGAGGCCCTCCTCGACATCCTCAAGGTGCTCCTCGAGGACGGCGTGGAGTGGCTCGAGGTACGTACTCCGACGGCCTACATCCGCCTGGGCGCGGTCCCCAACGCTCTGTACGCCGTCGAGAGCCCGTCGGCGGACGGCGGTGCACGCCTTGACCTGCCCCCGTCGCCGGCCGCGCCGGGCTCGTCCGCGCCGCCCGCCAGTCGGCTCACGCCGGCCGTGTTTTCAGCGCCGAACCGCGCGGCTGCCGCCCCAGTGCCGTCGACCGGCGCGGCGCCTGCTGCGCGGCTGGCCGCGGGCGAGCACGCGGTGACGGCCCCGTTCGTAGGCGTCTTCTACCGCCGTCCATCCCCAGCCGAGCCGCCGTTCGTGGAGGTGGGAGCGCGGGTCTCGGCCGCCGACACCGTCTGCCTGATCGAGACGATGAAGGTCTTCAACTCCGTACCGGCCGGCGTCGACGGCGTCGTGGTCGCCATCGAGGTGCTCGACGGCGAGCTCGTGGAGTACGGCCAACTCCTCGTCCGCATCGCGGCGGAGACGCGGGTGGAGTAAGTGGCATCGCCAGACCCGCGCCATGCGCCCAGCAAGGAGGCCTGCCGAGTGTCACGCCGCATTGGTTTCGTGGACACGACCTTCCGCGATGGCCAGCAGTGTCTCTGGGCGACGCGCATGACGACCGCGATGATCGCCGCCGTCGCGCCGCACGTCGACCGCTCGGGCTATGACGCCGTCGAGATCGTCGGCGCGGTCACCTTCGACGCCTGCATCCGCTACCTCAGAGAGAACCCGTGGGAGCGCGTGCGCCTCATGCACGGGCTTCTGCCGCGAGCGCCGCTGCGGTTCGTGACACGCTGCCGCAACTTCATCAGCTTCGACGTCGTCCCCGAAGACGTCGTCGAGCTGGTGTACACGCGCCTCTACGCCAACGGCCTGCGCCAGTTCATGCTCGTCGACGGCCTGCACGACCTCGACAACATTCGCTGGGCGCTGACGATCACCAAGGGTCTGGGCTTCTACGTGTGCCCGGCCCTGATCTTCTCGATCAGCCCCGTCCACACCGATGCGTACTACGTCGAGAAGGCGCGGGCGATCTGCGCCCTCGGCGCCGACGCGCTGGTGCTCAAGGACGTCGGCGGCCTGCTGACGGTGGACCGCGTGCGCACGCTCGTGCCGGCTCTGCGCGAGGTGGCCGGCGCCCTGCCGCTAGAGATCCACGTGCACTGCTCGACGGGCCTGGCGCCGCTGGTCGTGCTCGAAGCCGTCCAGCTCGGCGTCGACGCGGTCTACTCGGCCATCCCGCCCCTGGCCGACGGGCAGTCACACCCGTCGGTGCTGCACGTCGCCGCGAACCTCAAGCTTCTGGGCTACGACATCGCGCTGAACCTCGACGCTGTCGGCGAGTCGTCGCGGGTTCTCGAGGCCATCGCGCGGCAGGAGCGCCTGCCGATGGGCACCATCGTGCCTTACGACCTCTTCCACTATCAGCACCAGGTGCCGGGCGGGATGCAGGCGAACTTGCGCGCGCAGCTACGCGACGCCGGTCTCGGGGACAAGTTCCACGCCGCGCTGGAAGAGGTCCCCCGCTTGCGCGAGGAGCTGGGCTGGCCGGTCATGGTGTCGCCCTTCTCGCAGTTCGTGGGCATCCAGGCGCTCATCAATGTGGTGCAGAAGGAGCGCTACGCGACGGTGCTCGACGAGATTGCCAAGTGGGCCTACGGCTACTACGGCAAGCTCGAAGCGCCGATCGATCCCAACGTGATGGACCGCATCGTTGAGCGCTCGGCGAAACGCATCAGCCCATGCCCGCGGCCGCCGGAGCCGGCGCTGCCAGCGCTGCGGCGAGCCTTTCCGGAGGCCGACGACGACGAGCTCGTCCTGCGCGCGTTCTTCAAGGGCACCCAGGTGGACGATATGCTCGCCGCCCAGCCGCTGAATCCCGTGTACGCGTTCAACTGCGACGTTGTCGGACTGGTGCAGCGACTCATTGCGACGAGCGAGACGGGCCACGTCGTGCTGAGCAAGCCTGGCTTGGAGCTGGCCTGGCAGCGCTAGCCGCCGTGGCGGCCGAGGCGAGGAGGAGCAGCGTGGACTATAGCCGCTACGAGCATCTGTTGGTCGACATCAGCGACGGCGTCGCCCTCGTGACGCTCAACCGGCCCGAGGTGTACAACGCGGTCAACCACCGCCTGCATCGCGAGCTGATGGAGATCTGGCCGGACCTCGACCGCGATCCGCGCGTCCGCGTCGCCGTGGTCACCGGCGCGGGCGACAAGGCGTTCTCGGCCGGCGGCGACCTGGCGATGCTGGAGCACCGCATGACGATGTCGGCCGAGGAGCGCTACGAGGACACGATGAGGCCCGAGGCGCAGCAGATCGTGTACAATCTCATCAACGCCGACAAGATCATCATCTCGGCCATCAACGGCGTCGCCGTCGGCGCCGGGCTGGCGGTGGCCCTGCTGGCCGACATCTCGATCATGGCCGAGGACGCCCGGCTGGGCGATGGCCACATCCGCCTCGGGGTCGCCGCCGGTGACCATGCCTGCGGCGTCTGGCCGCTGCTCTGCGGCATGGCGAAGACCAAGTACTACCTGCTAACCTGCGAGTTCGTCGACGGTAAGGAGGCCGAGCGCATCGGGTTGGTCAGCAAGGCAGTGCCGCGGGCCGAGGTGCTCTCGACGGCCATGGACATCGCCCGCCGGCTGGCCGCCGGGCCGCAGCCGGCGCTGCGCTTCACCAAGCGCGCGCTGAACCAGTGGCTGCGCCTCGCCGGCCTCGCCTCATTCGACTACTCGCTGGCTGTCGAGAAGCTCGGCTTCTTCTCGGCCGACGCGCGCGAGGGCATCCGGGCGGTGCGCGAGAAGCGGCCGGCGTCATTCCCTTCGGCGCGTGAGGGCGCTGGCGAGCATTAGCATGCCTCTCGTGGGCCATGACGCAAGAAGGGGATTGCAGAGCGGCGAAGCCCCTCTGCGTATGACTCCTGCGGTGGGGCGGGGCAGATTGTGCCGCCAGCAACGGGAAAGCGTATAAGGAGCCGACGTGGCGTACGAGACGATCCTTTACGAGCGCAAGGGGCCGCTGGCGGTCGTCACCCTGAACCGGCCGCAGGCCTGGAACGCCCTCAACCCAACTATCCGACTGGAGCTGGCGGAGACGTTCGCCGCGGCGCAGGACGACCCCGACGTGCGGGTAATGATCGTGACCGGCAGCGGAACGCGGGCGTTCTGCGCGGGAGCGGACTTGAAGAACCCGGACACCGACCACTCGGTGGGCGACTTCGAGCGCTACCTGGCGAACGGCGCGCGCCTCGGACGCTGGCTCCAGCTTCTCATGGCTTTTCCCAAGCCGACCATTGGCGCCGTCAACGGTCTGGCGGCCGGCTCCGGTATGCAGCTCGCCGCGCACTGCGACCTGCTCATCGGCTCGGCCAACGCCGAGTTCTGGCTGGCGCAGGTCGGCCTTGGCCTGGGCACCAGCTCGACGCTGGCGGCCCGCCTGGTGCGCATTATGGGCCTCTACCGCGCGACGGAGCTGTACATGACCGGCCGGCGGATGTCTGCTCAGGAGGCCAGAGAGGCTGGGCTGCTGCTGCGCGTGACTAGCGCGGAGGAGCTGCTGCCCGCCGCCGAGGACCTTGGCAGCCAGATCGCCGCGCAGCCGCCGCTGTCGATCCGCGTGGTGAAGGAGGCCATCGCGCACGGCGTCGACATGCCGTTCGCCCAGGCCCAGCTTGTCGACCGCTACCGCAACTTCTCGCTCTACCAGACAGGCGAGCGGCTGGAGCGGCACGGGCAGTTCCACGCCCGCAGGGGCGCGGCCGGCGAGTCCTCCGGGGCGGGATGACGAGGGTGGCGGAGAGGGGGAATCCAGGGCGGCTAAGCCCCCTTTGGGCGCCTTCCCGGGGCGGGGCAGCCCGCTGGGGCTATTCTCAGGGGGTGGTCTATGCGCCGCGGTGTACAGGAGAGGATGAACAAGGGTTGCGGCGCGGGGAGTGCAGAGGTCGCCCCTTGCGACCTCTGCGGAACTCACCTGGAGGGGTGGGGCCGTCGCAAGAGGCAAGCGCTCAGGCGGACAGGGTGAGGAGCGTGGCGCAGGAGGCGCCGGCCGTGGGGAGTGCTGCGTCGGACGATAGCGTAAAGACGACCGGCGACCCGCGGCAGGGGCCACGCCCGCTGGCCGGCGTGCGCGTGCTGGCGATCGAGAACTTCGTCGCCGGGCCGTACGGCTCGATGCTGCTGGCCGACTTCGGCGCCGAGGTCATCAAGGTCGAGCCGCCGGAAACCGGCGACGGCTACCGCCACGTCGGCATCATCCGCGAGCGCGACGGGCAGCACGCGTCCTCCGGCTTCTTGCGCGTCAACCGCAACAAGCGCAGCGTGGCGCTCAACCTGCAAGCCCCCGAGGGCAAGGACCTCTTTCGCCGGCTGGCGCGGCAGGCCGACGTGGTGTGGGAGAACCTGCGCCCCGGTGTGATGGACCGCCTCGGTCTCGGCTATCGCGTGCTCGCCGAGGACAACCCGCGACTCGTCTACGCGTCGGTGTCGGGCTTCGGCCACACGGACATCTACCAGAGTCCCTATACCCAGATGCCGGCCTTCGATAGCCTGGCGCAGGCGATGAGCGGCATCGTGTATCGCCCCGGCCGCGAGGGCGATCCGCCGGTGTTTCTCGGCTTCGCGCTCAGCGACACGTATAGTGGCGTGCTGGCGGCCTTCGGCGTCGTCCTGGCGCTCCAGACGCGCGCCATCACCGGCCGCGGCCGGCACGTCGACGTCTCGATGTACGACGCGCTGCTCACGCTGAACGAGCACGCCATCACCGACTACGCCGCCGGCGAGCCAATAACGCGGGGCGGTGCGCCGGCGTCGGCCCCTTTCGGCCTCTTCCGCGTGGCCGACGGCTACATCTCCATCGGCGTCGTCGGGCAGCCCATCTGGCAGCGCTTCTGTGCGGCCATCGAGCGGCCTGACCTGCTGTCCGACGAGCGGCTGCGCGACGGCGCCGACCGCTCGCGCCGGCAGGAGGACGTGCTGCGGCCGATCATCGAGGCCTGGGGCGCAACGCGCACGCGCGCCGAGGCGGTCGCCTTGCTGAGCAGCGCCGGCGTGCCGGCCGCGCCGGTGCAGACCGTCGACGACATCCTGGCCTGCCCGCACGTCCGCGAGCGCCGGATGCTACTGCGCATCGACGACCCGATCTTTGGTGCCCTCGACGTCGTCGGCAACCCGATCAAGTTCTCCGACGTGCCGGAGGTCACCGCCGACACCCCGCCGTCTCTGGGCGCGGACACCGCGCACCTGCTCGGCAGTCTCCTCGGCATCGGCGACGACGAGCTGGCGCGCCTGCGCGCGGCCGGCATCGTCGGGTAGCAGCTCAGCCGCCTTCGAGCATGCGCAGGTCGATCTCGACGACGTCTCCCGCCGTGACCGCGCGGCCCCGCTCGGTGGCCAGCCGGCGGTTCACGTAGACTTGGATGTGCCGCCGGAGCTGCCCGCTGCGCGGCTCCAGCAGCGCGCCGGGAGCCCGCTCGTCGAGATGGCGGAGCACGGCGTCCACCGTGGCGGTCTCGCCGTGGGCGACGGGCACGGTGAGCGCTTGCGCGGGCGCGTCGAGCAGCCCGGCGATGACCGGGCTCAGGCGCACGACGATGCCGGGCGCCACACCTACCTGCCCGCGGCCGCTGCGCCCCACGGCCCCAGGCCACGGAACGTGAGCTCCGTTGGCCGACGCGCGGCAGCGAGGATGGCGTAGCGCAGGGGCAGCACGCCGGCCAGCGCGGCCGCCCCGGCCGGCCGCGCCAGCTCCGGGGCCAGCGGCCCCAGCGTGGCCGCGACGCCGGCGAGCAGCGGCACGGCCAGGCCAATCCCCACCACGCCGACCCAAAGGTGGCCGGCCAGCGATCCGGCGAGCAGCTCCTGCGCCGAGGCCCGGCTCGTCGCGCTGTGGCCGCGCGCCCAGGCGAGCAGCCCGGCCAGCAGCAGCGCCGCGAGCGCCGCCAGCAGCCCGCCGGCCTGCGCCAGCGCGCGGAGCTGCGCGGGCGAGAGTGACCCCGCCGGGTCGAGCGCCAGCACGCCGCTGCCCGCCAGCAGCCCCGAGGTGACGTAAAGCCCCACCTGCCACGGCGGCGTCCAGAGCGCGAAGGCGCGCAGCGAGTGCAGCAGCAGGCCGCCGTAGACGAGGATGGCCAGCGCCAGCAGCGCCAGCGGTGCAGCGAGGATGCCGTCCCAGGCGCTGCCGGCAACGAGCCAGCTTGCGACGTGCAGCAAACCGAGCAGGCCGAACGCGCCGACGATCAGCGTGCCGCGCGACTCCCACGACGTGTGCGGCCGCAGGGCCGCGAGGTAGAAGCGCTCCGGCCGGCCGAGGTCCGACA
>JACQUS010000110.1 GCA_016210125.1 Chloroflexota bacterium
CGACATCACCGGGCTGCGCGTGAGCGAGCGCGGGCCGCTGCCGAAGATCGAGCTGCTCAGTACGTTCGATCTGCGGCTGGCCGCGGTCAAGGCTGGCCTGGGGCAGATCGGCGCCAACAACAACCTGATCACCGCTCAGTACGGGTCGCGCCTGCGCCTCGGCGCGGTCATCACCACGGCGCAGCTCGTGCCGGACGAGCCGATGGCCTACGGCGTCGTGCCGGCGTTCTGCAAGGCCTGTGGCTTCCGCTGCGCCCGCGCCTGCCCAGCCGGCGCGCTGCCAGGCGACGGCGCCGTCGACCACTACAAGTGCATGGTCATCCATCCTGAGCACGTCGACCCAGGCAAGGCGCTCGCTGCGTTCGAGAAGCGCTACGCCAGCCCGCCAGTCGTGCTGGCGTCGAAGATGATGGCCTTCACCGAGAACGCGCCGCACGCCTGCGCGGCGTGCATCATGCTCTGCCCGATGGACCAGGGCATCGAGGCCCGGCGGCACGCCGTCGAGCGCGCTCGCCTCCAGGGCGTGGCGCCGTGAGCGCGTCGCGGCCCGCTGAGCGGCGATTAGCCATCGTCGACGTGCCCGCCGCTGAGGCCAAGGGCTACCTCAGGGACCACGGGGCCGACCTCGTCGGCGTCGCGGACGTAGGCCGCTTCTCGCGCGCCGAGGCGCACCGCGACCCGCGGACGCACCTGCGCTGGACGCGCAGCGTCGTCGTCTTCGCCAAACGCGTACCCTTCGCCTCCGCGACGCCATACCCGTCGATCACGGGCATCCAGTTCGGCGACTTCAACCTCGAGCACCAGCTCAACGAGCTGGCCTATCGCTTCGCGCTGTGGCTGGAGGACCGCGGGCACATCGCCATGCCGATGCCGGCCGGCCGCGACGCCGTGAGCCTGGAGGTGCGCCAGGGTGCGCCCGAGCCGGAGATCCGCCTCACCGGCTCCTTCGACCTGCGCTACGCGGCCGTGCTGGCCGGGCTGGGGCAGATCGGGGCCAACGGCCTGCTCATCAGTGAGGCCTACGGCTCCCGCATTCGGCTGTGCGCCGTGCTGGCGACGGCCGAGATCGCGCCCGACGCGCCGTTGCCCTTCGGCGACCGGCTGCCGGACTTCTGCCACGCCTGCGGCTACCGCTGCGTCCAGGCATGCCCGGCCGGGGCGCTCACCGCGCGGCCGGGGCACGTCGAGCACTACAGGTGTCTGGCGATCCGCCCGGAGCGCGTGGACCCCGAGGCCACGCTGAACCGCCTGGTCAAAGACTTGAGCGGGAAGCCGCTCATCATGGCGGCGAAGATGCTCTCGTATACGTCCGCCGCGCCGCATCCCTGTGCGACGTGCGCGACGCTCTGCCCGATGGACCGCGGCCGCGCCCTGACGCCCGATCCGTACCTCCGCGAGGGCTGGGCGGCCGAGGACCTCGATCAGGTGCTCTAGGGCCGGGACGGCGTGGCCTGTTGACAGGGACCGCCAGCACAGCGAAGATGGCCGCGTGGACACGCTGATCGTCCGCTCGCGCGCGCGCTGCGAGCTCATCGACATCACCGCCGAGGTGCAGCGTCTCGTCGCCGCGCGTGGCCTCCCCGACGGCCTGTGCGTCCTGTACGTGCCCCACACGACCGCCGGCGTCTTGGTCAATGAGGGCGCCGATCCGGCCGTCGCCGCGGACATCCTGGCCACGCTGGAGCGGCTGGTGCCGCGCCACGGCCCCTACCGGCACGCGGAGGGCAACGCCGACGCGCACATCAAGGCAGCGCTCGTCGGCACAGCGCTCCAGGTCCCCGTGGCCGGCGGACGGCTGGCCCTGGGGACGTGGCAGGCCATCTTCTTCGCCGAGTTCGACGGCCCGCGGCAGCGGCAGATGTGCGTCGAAGTGCGCCCGGCTGCGCGGTGACGCGCGCTTTCCAGGTGGCAGCGCGGCGTGGGCAGCCCTTCGGAGGTGCCGTGGCCGCGCCGCTAGGGCCGCGGGCCGGAGCGGCGCACGCGCGTCGGCCCGCCCGCGCGCGCTAAGCGCGCCCGGAACATCACCACCGGCACCTCGATCTGGCGCATCACCGCGCCGGCTATGGACCCGGCCACGGCGCGGCTCAGGCCCGTCCGCCCGTGCGTGGCCATAGCCACAAGGTCGGCGCCGGACTCGCGCGCAAACTCGACGATGGCCTTCACGACCGGCCCCCGTCGGACCACGCACTCCGCCTCGAGGCCCCGGGCGGCGACCCGGTCGGCGACGGCCTGGAGATAGGTCTCGGCCTCACGCACCGCCTGCTCGCGCAGGGCGGCCGCGGAGTGGCGGGCGGCCCGCGACTCGATCGCCGCGCGCCGCACGGGGAGCGGTGGGACGACGCGCAGCAGAACGACCTTCGCCTGCTGGCAGCGCGCGATGTCCTCCGCGTACGGCAGCACCTCCTCGGCCAGCTCCGATCCGTCGAGCGTCACCAGAATCGTGCGTAGCACCGCTTCCCTCCAGCTCGCCTCCGCGGCCGACGGACGCCACATTCTACGCCCCATGCTACGGTCGTCTGGCTGAGTGGTCAATACGTGCGCGCCGCGCGAGCAGTGCGGCGCGCGGGCGCCGTGACCGCAGCGTGACAAACGAGCGAGGGTGGCGCCTCCCGCTTGACAGGTCACACCCGCGATGCATACTCGACCTGGAAGGGGGCGCGCGAGCGCCCGCCGGAGGCGGTGGTGCAGGACGCCTTCGATCCGCGCGAGCTGTACGGCGCCTTCCAGGTGGACGCGGAGCAGCAGCTCGCGGTCTTTCAGGAGCGTCTGAGCGCCGTGCGCGCGCGGCCGCCGAGCACCGACGACTGGGACACGCTCTACCGCGCTATGCATACGGTGCGGGGGGGAAGCGCGCTCCTCGGGCTCGACGTCGTCGCGCAGCTCGCCGACGCCATGTGCCAGGCTATCCGGCGGCAGCGCGCCGCGCGTAGCCCAACCGAGCACTTCTGGAGCACGCTGGCCGACACGTCCCGCGCGCTCGACCAGATCATCCGCGCCGCGCTCGCCGGGCAGCAGCCCTCGGCTGAGGATGTCCGCGCGCACGTCGAGCGTCTCGGCGCGGCGCCAGGGGGCAGCTAGCTTTCGCCGCCCGACCCGGCCGGGCCGCCGGCGGCCGCGCCGGCCAACGGCTGCGCTTCCTCGATCAAAAGGATCGGGATGCCGTCCCGCACCGGGTAGAAGACCTGGCAAGCGGCGCAGACGAGGCGGCGGTCCTCCTGCTCGTAGGTCAGCGAGGATTTGCACTTCGGGCAGGCGAGGATCTCCAAAAGGTCCTGTGGGAGCGTGCCATCCCACTCGATGGGCGGGAGATCCGGCTCCCCTCCGCCTTCCCCTTCCAGGCCGACGCCCTCACCGCCCGACCGGCGCAGCTTCCGGGCGAACCACAGCGCGCCGGCGACGACCGGCAGGGCAAGGAACAGGAGTCGGCGCTTCATGCGACACCTCCACCATCATCGAGCGCAACGGCGCGGCCGCCGTCGGCAGCCGCCGCGTGCAGTCGCCCCGGCGGCCGACTGAGGCGGCGCTGCGCGCGGGCCGCAGCTAGACGCGCACGTCGAAGGACCGGCCGAGCTGCGACAGCGGCACCTGGCCCATCTGCGCCGCAGGACTGCCCTGCACGCGACCGCGGACCGCCTCGACCTCCGCGGCGACGCGCTGGTGCTCGCGCAGCAAGCCGATGATGTCCGCCAACTCCACAGCCTCAAGCTGGGGTCCGACACCATTCACGCCGGCCAAGGCCCTCTCCCGGCATCGCGGGGCTTGTGCACCTATGCTACTCTTGTGGCGCCATGCTCGTCAAGTATCGTGTCGGCACGCCGGGCGATGATCGAGGGCCGCGCGATTTGACAAGCTGCCCTTTGGTCGTGATGATGTCGCATGCGCGCGCATACTGACGGCGCAAGCAAGGAGGAGGACCGTGCGAAGGCATGCTATCGGATGGCTCACCGTTTCGGTCGTAGCGCTGCTGCTCGTCGCCGCGTGCGGGCCAAGCGCGCCGGCGGCGCCCGCGCCGCAGCCGGCGGCTCCGGCGAAGGCCGCCGCGCCGGCCAAGCCGGCCCAGCCAGCGGCGCCGGCCGCCCAGCCGGCCAAGCCCGCGGCCGAGCCGGCCAAGCCGGCGCAGCCCGCGCCGCAGCCGGCCAAGCCTGCAGCCCAGGCGCCCAAGCCGGCCGCCCAGCCGGCCGCGCCGGCCAAGCCCGCCAGCGGCGAAGCCAAGCGTATCCTCATCGGCTCGACGCAGAGCAGCTCTAGCCAGTACCCCTACTGGGTAGCCGTCGGCAAGGTCATCAACGACAACGTCCCGACCGTCCAAGCCACCGTCGTCGAGACCGGGGCCACGGTCGAGAACATCAACCGCGGCCAGCGCGGCGAGTTCGATGTCATGCTCATCACCACCGACGCCGCGCTCCAGGCATACAAGGGACTGGATCGCTGGAAGGACAAGCCGTTTACCGAGCTGCGCTGGCTGTGGCTGCAGCGGCGCACGGCCGTGGCCATCGTCGTCCGCGAGGACAGCGGCGTCAAGAAGCTCGAAGATCTCAACGGCAAGGATTTCAACCCCGGCATCCGCGGCTCGGCGACCGAGAAGGAAGTGAAGGACGCGCTCGAGGCGCTGGGCATCAAGCCGAAATGGTATACGGCTGGCGGGCCCGACGCCGTGCAGGCGATCAAGGACAAGCGCATCGTCGGCTACGGAAAGACCATGGCCGGCGTGGACGCAATCGATGCCAGCATCCTCGAGATCATGGTCACCACGCCGATCCGCGTCCTTGGCTTCACCGAGGACCAGGGCAAGAAGGTGCAGCAGGCGCACCCGTACTACCCGTTCGTGAGCATCCCGGCAGGCGTGTTCAAGGACGCGGAGTGGAACAAGCAGCCCGTCTTTACCCTCGGGCTGGCAATCGGCGGCGGGGCGACGACCCGGTTGCCCGAGGACATGGCCTACGCCATCGTCAAGGCCATGGACCAGGACCAGATGCCGAGCGGCAAGAAGGTGCAAGCCACGGCGCAGAAGGCCATCGAGGCGGACTTTGGCAAGGCCACGGCCGAGGGCGGCGTCATCAGCGAGCCACCGCTGCACGCCGGGGCCATCAAGTGGTACAAGGAGCGTGGGCTGAAGATCCCCGACGCCCTCGTGCCGCCGGAGGTCAAGCGCTAGCACGCCGACGGGTAGCTGCGTGAGGCCAGGGGGCCGCCGCGCGCGGCGGCGGTCCGCGGCCCGCGCGCTTTGCGCTCTTCCGGCGTTGACGACTTCGCGCGCCGCCGGGGACAATGGCCGCCCGCGCTGCCGGTTGGCCTCCCGGCGGCTGCGGTCGCGGGGCTGCCTCCCCCATTGCGCCCCTCGCCGGCCGCCGAGGTGGTTTTCGTGCATCGCGGGCATCCCGCTGGCACATGAGCAACCCCACCATCGTAGGACCGTGGACGTAGAGCCTTGGACGTCGGACTCGGCGAGCTGCTTCTCATTCTGGCATTGGCGCTGATCGTGCTCGGCCCACAGCGACTCCCGGAGGTCGGCGCCGCGCTCGGACGGGCGCTCTACGAGTTCCGCCGCGCCACCGCGGAAGCCACCGGAGCCTTGCTCGGCGCACCACCGGGCGCGTCGCTTCCGCCGCCACCGCCGCCGCCGTCCGGGCGCCCCTGCGTCGCCTGCGGCGCCTTCGTTCGCGACGGCCACCGCTTCTGCGCTGTCTGCGGCGGCGACCAAGAGGCCGACCTGTTCCGCGACGCGCCGGGGCGCGTGGACGCCCGGCCCGCGAGCGCTCCGGCCGCCGCCGCGACCGCGCTGAGTGACGCCACAGTCGGCACATCCGGCGCAGCGCCGGCCATCTTCGCCGGCGAGCCGGGCTGGGCGGACGCCGCAGTGCCCTTCAGGCAGGAGCCGCGCCCTGAGGACGCGCGGCCGTCCCTACCCGACAGTGGCGACGTGCCCAGCGAGACGACGTCGGCCGCGCGGCCCGCGGGCGCCGACGCGGCCGCGGACGCTGGCGGCGGGCCAGGTGGGGCCGACGACGGCCCGCCGGCCGAGCCATCACCGACACGCTAGCGGCCGCCCGGCCCTCTTTTAGCGATGCTGGCCAGAGCCAGGGTGGCCCTGAGCTGCGCCCGCTGCGCACGCGGGCAGTTGCCCCGGACGGCGCTTCGTGGTACGCTGCGCCGCCGGCAGCTACCCGCGCAGCGTGCGCTGCCGCGGGTCACCGCTCGCCAGAGTCGAGTCTTTGACCGGCTGCTCCGGAAGACGCGACGACGTCCGGGCCGCGCGGCCGCGGCGGCGCCCGTGCGCCGGCTGGGGCGATCGGCCGCACGACCGCCCTGTGCTCGCGTGGCTTGCGGTGGTGCGGGGTATGAGGCTTACTACGGGAGGAAACCGCGATGCCGCAGGCGCAGATGGGACCTGGGCCGCTGTGCTACGAGGTCGACGACTTCACCGATCCTTGGCAGCCCGCGCAGACGATCCTTTTGCACCACGGCTTCGGCCGCAGCCGGCGCATCTGGCACACTTGGGTGCCGCTGCTGGCCCGCCACCTGCGCGTCCTGCGTCCCGACATGCGCGGCTTCGGGCAGTCGCCTGCGCTGCCGACCTGGCGGCCGACGCTGAACCGGCTGGTCGACGACGTCCTCGTCCTGCTCGACGCCTTGCGGCTCGAGCGCGTGCATTTCGTGGGCGAGGCGCTCGCCGGGGTCATCGGCATCGAGATCGGCGCGCGTCACCCGCAGCGGCTGCACAGCCTGACGCTTCTCTCGACGCCCGTGCGCGTCTCCGAGGAGGGGCGGCGCGATTTTGCCCTCGGCACGGCGAGCTGGGCGGCCGTCTATGAAGAGGTTCCCGCCGCGGAGTGGGTCCGGCGCACGATGGCCCATCGCTTCGATCCGGCGCGGCTGCCGCCCGAGTACGTCGACTGGGCGGCTAGCCAGATCGCGCACGTGCCTCCGACGCTGCTGAGCGCCTACGCGCAGCTCATCCTCGACATCGACTACACCGGCGGGCTGCCGGCGCTGACCGCGCCGACGCTGATCATTGCCGGCGGCAGCAAGCTCGCGCCACCCGACCAGGCGCGCTTCCTGGCGGAGCAGATCCCCGAATCGGAGCTGGTACTCTTTCCGGATGAGCGGCACCTGGTCGCCTTCGCGCGGCCAGCCGAGTGCGTCGCCGCGGTGCTCGACTTCATCCAGCGCCGTTGCGGCGGTGCATCGCTATGAATACCGAGATGAACGTCAAGATGAGCATCGAGCGCATCGACCATTTCGTGCTCACGGTCCGCGACGTGGCCGCGAGCTGCGCATTCTACGAGCGCGTGCTCGGCATGCAGGTCATCACCTTCGACGCCGGCCGCAAGGCACTGCGCTTCGGCCAGCACAAAATCAACCTGCACCCGGTCGAGGGCCACCCGCC
>JACQUS010000111.1 GCA_016210125.1 Chloroflexota bacterium
CGACTTGTTGTTGCCGTGGAAGTACACCGCGCCGAGCGTCGCGCCGGCGCGCTTGACGGCGTACAGCTCGCCGCCGGAGACCACGTCGAAGCCCAGGCCCTCGCCAGCTAGCAGGCGCAACAGCGCGACGTTAGACCAGGCCTTCGTCGCGTAGAGCACCTGGCTGTCAGGGTAGACCTCAGCCAGCGTCCGCGTGTACGCCCGCGCGCGCTCGCGCAGCTCGGCCTCGCAGAACACGTAGAGCGGCGTGCCGAGCTCGCTGGCCAGCGCGACCGTGTCAGCGCCGCCGATCTCCAGGTGCCCGACGGCGTTGACGCGCGCCGACGTCGGCAGAACGCCGACCAGGTCCACTACACCAGCTCCCAGATGGCGGCCATGCCCATGCCGCCGCCGACGCACATCGTCTCGAGGCCGTAGCGCACCTCGCGCCGGCGCATCTCGTGGACCAGCGTCACGGCGATGCGCGCCCCGGTCGCGCCGACCGGGTGGCCGATGGAGATGCCCGACCCGTTGACGTTCACGCGGCTGAGATCGCCGATGCCCAGCTCCTTGAGGACCGCCAGCGCCTGCGCGGCAAAGGCCTCGTTCAGCTCGATGAGGCCCATGTCGTCGAGCGTCAGGCCGGTCTTGGCCATGACCTTCTTGACCGCCGGCAACGGGCCGATGCCCATGATCGCCGGGTCGCACCCGGCGGCGGACCAGGCGATCAGCCGTGCCTGCGGCTGCGCGCCCAGCTCGCGCGCGCGCTCCGGCGTCGTCACGACGCAGGCCGCCGCAGCGTCGTTCATGCCCGCGGCGTTCCCGGCAGTGACGAGGTTGCCTGGGCCGAGCAGCGGAGGCAGCTTGGCAAGCTGCTCCAGCGTCGTGTCGCAGCGCGGGTGCTCGTCGCGCTCGAAGACGACGGGGTCGCCGCGCTTCTGCGGCAGGGCCACCGGCACGATCTCGTCGCTGAAGCGGCAGGTGGCGATGGCGTCGCAGGCGTTGCGGTGGCTGCGCAGCGCGAAGATGTCGCTCTCCTCGCGCGTGATGCCGAACTTCTTGGCTACGTTCTCACCAGTGTGGATCATCCCGCCGATGGGGCCGAATTTCTCGGGGCATGACACCGTCTCCACTCCACGCGTCCAGCGATCGTAGAGCTCGGTGTTGCCGAGCCGCAGCCCCCAGCGCGCGCCGACGACGTAGTACTCCATCGTGGACATGCTCTCGACGCCACCGGCGACAACGATCTCGGCCGCGCCGGTCTCTACGAGCAGCGCGGCATTGCAGATCGCCTGGAGGCCCGAGGAGCACTGGCGGTCGATGGTGTAGGCCGGCACCTCGAGCGGCAGGTCGGCGCGCAGTGCCGCCAGCCGCGCGACGTTAGGCGACTCGCCGTTGACCAGCACATGGCCGAAGATCACCTCGTCGACGCGCTCGGGCGCCACATTGCTGCGCCGCAGCGTCTCGCGGATGACGAGCTCGCCGAGCTGCTGCGCCGGCAGATCGCGGAGGGTGCCACCGTAGCGGCCGACCGGCGTCCGGCACGCCCCGGTTATGACGACGTCTCGCAGCACGCCTGCGCCTCCTATCTCGTGCGCGGCCCGGCCGCCGTGCCGCTGCGCGTCGCCGCACGCCAGGGCATGGGCCACACGTCGCGCGCTGCGCAGCGGCGCGGCAGAGCCGGGTCGGCCGTACTCTTCCTTCTTGCGGCAGTGTAGCATAGCGGCACCGGGCACATAGCCATCTGTCTAGGCTGGCATAGGCCGCCGACCGGTTGCCCACCCCAGCCCAAAAAGGATCCCCAAAGGGGGCTTCGCCCCCTTTGGATCCTCCCTTCCCGACGGACGACGGGCCGCCGCCCATCTTCGGGAGCACGGCTTGCAGCCGGCGCTGCCCTGCCCCACCCCTCCCCGAGTAGTACGCGGAGGGGCGAAGCCCCTCTACACTCCCCCTGCTGCGCCAGCGGCTTTTCCTTCCCCGCTCGCGTCCCGCAGGGACATCGCCAAGTCTCCCTATCCACGCCCGGGTACACATCTCGCCGCTTCGGCTCCCCTTCCCCGCATCCCCGCGTCCCCGTGTCTCCGTGTCTCCGTCTCTCCGTGTCGCCGCGTCTCCCCCTCTCCGCGTCTGGCAAGCGCGCCGGCGGTCAGAGGGCCTCGTATCGCGCGGCGAGGCGACGGGCCTCGTCGGCGATCTGCCGGCGCAGCTCGGGCGGCTCGACGACCTCGGCGTCGGCGCCCCAGCCGCGCAGCCAGGGGAGCAGCTCGGTGAACGAGGGCACGTACATGTCAAGCTCGCAGCCGCCGTCCGCGAGGGTGCGGATGTGCTGGCTGGGGTGCCACTCCGTCTCACGCACGCGCTGCGCCGCGCTCGGCGCGAAGCGCACGCGCACGCGCTGCACGTCGCCGAAGACGATGCCCCAGCTCTGGCGAAGCTGCTGCCAGAGCGCCGACGTGTCCGGGCGCTCGAAGACCTCGTCGAGCACGTCGACATCGCGGATACGCTCCAGCTTGAACGTCCGCAGGCTGCCGTGCGTGTGGCTGTAGGCGATCACGTAGATGCCCTGGTTGTAGCCGGCGACCTCGATGAGGTACGGGTCCACGACGTAGCTCTGGTGCTCCGGCCGGCCGAAACTGCGATACGCCATGCGCAGGCGCCGGCGCGCGGCCCAGCCGACGCTCAGGCGCTCGAAGATGACAGCCGTGGCCACCCGGCCCGGCCGCTCGCCGCGCAGGCTCTCCTGAAGCTCGCTAGCCAGACGTTCTGGAAAGGCCTCGGCCAGGCGCTTCATCGCCGCCAGGACGTGCGGGATGCGCACCTCGGGGCGACGGTGCAGCGTCCGCGCGGCCAGATAGAGCGCGACAGCCTCCGGCAGATCGAGCTGGAGCTGAGCCAAGACGTGGCCTTTGCGCACCACGTAGCGGCTGCCGCCGCGCAGCTCCATGCCAACGCGCAGGTCGTTCTGGAGCGCCTGGAGGTCGCGCTGGATGGTGCGGGTGTGGCAGCCGCAGTGCCGCGCCAGCTCGCGGGCCGTCAGACCGTCAGGGTGCTGGTAGAGCAGGGCGACGATGCGCATGAAGCGGACTGCGCGCGACCGAGCTTCCGACAGGTCCATGGTGCGCCTCCTCCGCGCCGGACGCGCGCACGGGCGCAGCGCGTCCATCCGGCGTACGCGATCGGCCACCGGTCAGATGCCGTCTCCGCTCGTAGTCTCCTCCGCCGCTGCGACAGCTACAGTCGCATCGTCGGCGGCTCTTGACAAGAAGAACGTCTGTTCGTATATTGGGGGCGTCAGCGGCTGCGGAGGTGTGCAGATGGCTGTGGACCAGGGGCTGGCCGCGCTCCTGCGCGATGCGATCGAGCACGAGGAGATCGGCCGGCAGAGCTACGAGATGGCGTTGGAGGACGTCGGGCAGCCGGAGGTGCGCGCCGAGCTGGCCCGCCTGGCAGACGACAGCGCGCGCCGCGCCGCCCGCCTGCGCCGCCTGCTGCGCCGCGCCGCCCTGCGCGGCGCCTAGCCGCCGTCCGCTTGCACGATGCGCTTGGCCTTGAACGTCGTCCGCTCCAGCGTCCCGAAGGGCACGAACCGCACCTCCGGCGTCACCTGCAGCTCGGCACGCAGCGCCTGGC
>JACQUS010000112.1 GCA_016210125.1 Chloroflexota bacterium
CAGACGTGGCTGGCCGCCACCGGGCACGTAGGCACGATGCCGTCGTTCATGCAGGCGCTCCTGCGCGAGATTCAGCCGGAGACGATCGCCCCGGGCGACGTGTACATCAGCAACGACCCATGGCTGCAGGCCGGGCACACGGCCGACGTGTTCATCACCGTGCCGGTCTTCCGCGGCGAGCAGCTCCTGGGATTCACGATCAGCACCGTCCACCACCTCGATGTGGGTGGGCGCAGCGGCTCGGGCACGACGGAGGAGGTCTACGAGGAGGGGCTGATCCTGCCGATCATGCGCCTCTATCGCGCCGGGGAGCCGAACGCCGACCTCTTTCGTCTCCTGCGGCGCAACGTGCGCTACAGCGAGAAGGTCATCGGCGACCTGCACGCGCAGATCGCCGCCTGCCGCGTCGGCGGCCAGCGCCTGGTCGAGCTGGCCGACGAGCAGGGTCTGGCGTCGCTGGAGCCGGCGGCCGACGCGATCATCGGGCGCACCGAGGCCAACATGCGCGCCGGCATCCGCGCGCTGCCGGACGGTGTCTACCGGACGGCCATCGAGCTGGACCAGCGCGACGAGGCCGGGCGCCCGCTGCGCATCGTGCTCACCGTGACCATCCGCGAGGACGAGCTGTGGGCCGACTTCACCGGCACGTCGCTGCAGGTCCGCCGGCCGATCAACGCCCCGATCCAGTACGCCTATGCGTACGTCGTCGTCGGGACGAAGCTCGTCTGCGATCCGAATCTGCCCAACAACCTGGGCACCTTCCGGCCGATCCACATCTCCGCGCCGGAGGGCTGTCTCTTCAACCCGCGGTTTCCGGCGCCGGTCTTCTGGCGCATCACCTCCGGTATGCTCATCGCCGACCTCATGCTGCAGGTCTTTGGCCAGGTCGTGCCCGAGCGCGTCCCGGCGCAGTCGGGCTCGCTGCCTACCTGGCAGTTCTACTTCTGGGGCCAGCGCGTCAGCGGCGAGCCATTCATCCTGCACCAGCACGCCTTCGGCGGGATGGGCGGCCGCCCGGGCAAGGATGGCCTGGCGGCGGTCAGCTTCCCGTACAGCGTGCGCGAGGTGTCGGCCGAGGGCTGCGAGATCGAGACGCCGCTGCTGGTCGAGCGCCGCGAGCTGATCCCGGACTCCGGCGGCGCCGGCCGGTGGCGCGGCGGCCCGGGCGAGGAGCTGGCCATCCGTGTCGCGCCGGGCGCCGACATCGATCTGCGGAGGCCGGTCCTCTTCGCCGGCGCCGCCGGACGGCTGACAAATCCGGCCGTCGGGCTGCTCGGCGGGCGGCCCGGCCGCCCGGCGCGCATCCTGCTCGACGGCCAGGCCGTCGATCCGGCCGCCATCGGCAACTCGCCGGAGATCCGCTTCACCACCGAGACGCTGACCCTCCAGCTCCCCGGCGGCGGCGGCTACGGCGACCCACGCCTCCGCGACCGCGCGCGCGTCGCCTGGGACGTCAAGAACGGCTACGTCACGGCGGACGCGGCGCGCGCGCTGTATGGCCTGGACGCCGAGGGCACGGGCTAGCAGCGCGAGGAGACGAACGCCTCGACTGACGCGAGCTGCCTCCACCCGCGCCGGGAATGAGGTCAGTGTGGGCCACTGCCTGTCCCATCGGGCCAGGCACGGCGCTCCGCGTGGGCCGCGATGGCCAGGGTGGGCGCCGCACTCAGGGTCGAGCGCTGGCCTGCGCCCTCCGATTGTCTCCTCCGTGCAGCCGTCGACTGAAGATTCGGACATACCGGCCATTGACAGTTCGGTAGCTAGCCTGTATTTGGAGCAATATGGACTCCTGGTCGCCGGTGGGCGCAGTCGATGCGGCGCCGGGCCGAAGCGGGCACGCGCACGAGGGGAGAGCGGCACATGCTGGACACCGTTGTCGTCGGCGGACAGGTCGTCGCTGACGGGAGCGTCGCTGAAGCGACCGTCGGCATCGAAGGTGAGCGCATCGCCGCCATCGTCGATCCGGGCGTGCCGCTGGCGGCCGCGCGCACGATCGACGCGCGCGGCAAGCTCGTGCTGCCCGGCGTGGTCGAGCCGCACTTTCACTACACGACCGGCTTGCGCTTCCAGTACTCGCGTGGCCACGTGATCGAGCAGGTGGACGATGTCGAGACCGGCTCCCGCGCCGCGGCGTACGGCGGCGTGACGACCATCTTCCCCTTCTGGTGGCCGCCGCAGCCGACCGACCCCATGCCCGACGTGATGGCACAGCTCATCGCCGACGGCAATCGGCGCTCGTACGTCGACTTTGCCCCGCACTGCTGCCTCTGGCCGAACCTGGACCGCGTCGCCGAGATCCCCGCGGTGCTGGAGATGGGCATCACGTCGTTCAAGGCGTTCATGATCAAGCGCGGCAACGGGCGGATGACCGATGGCTACACCCTGGCCAAGGAGATGGAGCAGATTCGCCACGGCGGCATCCTGCTCGTGCACTCCGAGGACGGCGATCTGCTCGAGGTCCTGGAGGAGCGGCTGATCGCCGAGGGCAAGGTCGGGGCGGAGTACTACTGGCCGTCGCGGCCGAACGTCACCGAGCGCATCGCCGTCGAGCGGGTGATCGCCACGAGCGCCGCGACCGACTGCCCGGTGTACATCGTGCACCTCAGCACGCGGGAGGGCCTGGCGGCCATCGCCGCGGCCAAGCTGCGCGGCCAGCCCGTGTTCACCGAGACGTGCCCCCAGTACCTCCTGCTCACCGACGAGCTCACGCGCAGGCAGCCGACGCGCGCCAAGATCTCGCCGCCCCTGCGTAGCCCGGAGGACCAGGCGGCTATGTGGGGAGGCATCCGGCAGGGCGTGATCGACTGCGTCGGCAGCGACCACACGCCCTTTGCGCTGGCCGACAAAGAGCGGGCCTTCGCTGAAGGCAATATCTTCGACACACCAACCGGCATGCCCGGCATCGAGACGATGCTGCCGCTGCTCTACAGCGAGGGCGTGCGCCCGGGCCGTATCTCGCTGCCGCGGCTGGTCGAGGTGCTCTGCGAGGGGCCGGCGCGCGTCTTCGGGCTCTATCCGCAGAAGGGCACGATCAAGGTCGGCTCCGACGCGGACATCGTCATCGTCGATCCCGCGCTCGAGTGGACAGTGCGCGACGAGGACCTGCACAACACCGCGCGGTGGAGCGCGTTCGTCGGCTGGCGCGTCGTCGGCAAGCCGGTCCTGTCGCTGCTCCGCGGCCGGCTGCTGCTGGAAGGGGAGCGGCTGGCCGCCGCGCCGGGGTGCGGCCAGTTCCTCCCGCGCCGCCGCTGGACCCGGTAGGCCGGAGCCCCCGGCAGGAGGGACACGAGGGGAGCACAGGGCATAGGCGCTCCGTCGCGGGGCGCGCGCCTCGATGGGTCTTGGCGTTCGTCGGCCGTTTGCGGGCACGGACTCCGGCGCGAGGGATACCTCAGCCGGAGAGGAGGAGAACCGTGGAGGCGGACAGCAAGGCGGGTGAGCAGAAGCTGACACGGCGCGAGGTGTTGACCCGCGCGACCCAGGCGGGACTGGGCATGGCGGCGGCCGCGACGCTCGGGCCGCTGGCCGCCTGCGCGCCGGCGGCGCCGGCGCAGCCGGCGGCTGGCGCGGCCCCGGCTGCGCCGGCGGTCTTGAAAGGCCAGACCATCGTGATCGGCATTTGGGGTGGCGCTTTTGCCGGGACGCTCCGCCAAGCCATCGTGCCGGACTTCGAGAAGGATCACGGCGTGAAAGTCACGTTCGACGAAGGGCTCTCCGAAGACCACATGGCCAAGGCTCGCGCGCAACAGCCCAAGCCCGAGATGACGGTGATGTCGCTCGACGAGCCCAACATTCCGCTCCTCGCGGCTGAGGGCCTTCTGGCTCAGCTTACGCCTCAAGACGTGCCGAACCTCCGGAACGTTGATCCCAAGTTCAGCTTTCCGGACGGCTATGGCGTGGGCCTCGGCATCTTCTGGATGAGACCGTACTACAACACAAAGTTCGTCAAGGAAATCACGTCGTATGCGGATTTCTGGAACCCAGCGTACAAAGGACGGGTCGTCATCTATTCGATGAAGCCCGCCACCTCGAGCACGCCGTTCCTCATCTTCGCCTCGGCGATCGGCACCGGCAAGTCGTTCAAGGAGGCGCAGTACGACCTCGACCCCGGTTTCGCCAAGATCAAGGAGCTCAAGCCCAATCTCCATTCCATGACCGATGCGTCGCTCGCCGTCATACCGCTCATGGCGCAGGGTGACGTGTGGCTGTTCAACGCCCCCAGCAGGATTGTCGTGCCGTTCATCGTGAAAGGTGCCCCGCTCACACATGCCAATCCTAAGGAGGGGACCGTTCTGCACCTCAATGTGGAGGCGCTGGTGAAGAACGGACCGCTTCCCGAGCTGGGGAAGGACTGGATCAATCGCATGCTCTCGGAGAAAGCGCAGCTCGCGATGCTGAACGCCGCATACAACGGGTCGGTCATCCGCAGCGTGCAGGTTCCGGCCGCGCTCCGCGGCATGGTGCCGGGTCCAGACGATTGGGACAAAATGATCCGCCCTGACTGGGCTCATCTCATCAAGGGGCAGCGTGCTCTGATCGATCGCTGGAATAGGGAGATCGCCAGCTAGCGCGCGCCGGCAGTCGACCCTCCGGCCCAACGCCAGCCTTTCGCGCGGGCTTTGCGCGCATCGCTGCCGCGCGGGTTGTGTATCTGGGCGCCGCAATCCCGATGACCGCTGTGGGGCAGCGGCACTTCTGGGGAGGTGTGGCGAAGCGTGCGTGCGCCAGCGCGCTGCGGCATCGCTGTCGGTGACCGCCGGGTCAGTCTCGGGCGCGCGCCCGCCATCAAGGCGCGCGCCGGGCCGCCTCGGCGGCTGATCGCGGTGCGCTCGAGCAGCACCGGCCCGCGGGCGCGCCGCGGCTCGCGCGCGCAGTTGCGCTGACGTGGCCCGCCTGGCCCGCACAAAGCGCATCGGGCCGACGGGCCACGGATGGCTGCTTCTGCCGGTGGTGCTCGTCCTGCTGGCCTTTTTCGCCTTGCCCCTGGCTACCGTCGTTGTGTACAGCGTGGGTCGGTCGACGTTCGGCCAAGTCTACATTCCCGATGTGACCCTCCACAATTATGTGTTGGTGCTCACGTCGCCTACGCACCTGGCCGTATTGACCCGCACGCTCAAACTGGGGCTGATTGTCACCGCGGTGGCGCTGATCGTCGGCTACCCGTGCGCCTACCTCATGGCGCGGGGGCGGCCCTGGCTGCGGAGTGCGCTGCTGGTCGCGGTCCTGCTGCCGTTGTTCGTCAGCGTCGTGGTCCGCGCTTACGGCTGGGAGATCGTGCTGGGGCTGGAAGGCCCGGTGAACAAGCTCCTCGTTGGGCTGCGGCTCACCGATCAGCCGGTGAAATTCCTGTATAGCGAGCTGGGCATTGTCATCGGACTCGTTCACGTGTACTCGGCATTCATGGTCTTGCCCTTGAGCTCCGTGCTCCAAAAGATTGACCCGCAGCTCGAGGACGCCGCTCGCTCACTCGGCGCCGGGCCGCTGACCGTCTTTTGGCGCATCATTCTACCGCTCAGCGTGCCGGGCATCGCTGCCGGGTCGATGCTGGTGTTCACGCTGACGGCGGCCGCGTACGTTACGCCAAGCTTATTGGGTGGTGCCGGCATCAACGTGATGACGACGCTCGTGGTGCAGCAGATCAAACTCCTCGTGGACTATCCCCTTGGCTCGGCGATCGCCATCGTCCTGGTCGTGATCACGCTGCTGGTTGTCGGGGCCTACAACGGTTTCCTGGCGTCGCGAGCTGGCGTCTACCGCAGGGCACAACCATGACCGTGGAGCTCAGGTCGGTTCGAAGAGCCACGGTACCCAGGGAGACGGCGAAGGGTCGCGTGTCGCTCGGGATGATCGCCCTCTATGCTCAGGTGGGCGCCTACGTGGTGTTTCTGGCAGCGCCGATCGTGATGGTCGTTCTGCTCTCATTCACGGCCGGCGAATTCGCTATCTTTCCGCCGGAGGGCTTGTCCCTGCGCTGGTATGGGCCGGCGCTCGCCATGCCCGGCTTTATCGACTCGCTCGTCTTGAGCCTCCAGCTCGCCGCTCAGGCGGCGACGCTCAGCCTTCTCCTGGGTGTGAGTGCCGCGCTGGGTCTCGCGCGCACGAGGTTTCGAGGCCGCCAGGCCCTCTTGGCCGGCATCATGTCGCCGCTGGTCGTGCCGACCATCGTCAGCAGTTTGGCGCTGCTGCAGTTCTTCGTGGGCGCGAACCTGCGTGAGGCATCGTGGAACTTACTTGTCGGACACGTCATCATCACGCTACCGTACGTCGTGCGAACGGTCCTAGCCAGCTTCGAGGTGTTCGACTGGAGCCTTGTGGACACCGCTCGCGTCCTGGGCGCGGGGCCGGTACGCGCCTTTTGGCGCGTAACGCTGCCTGTGATTCGGCCCGGCGTTCTGGCCGGCGGCATCTTCTCGTTTCTTGTGTCCTTCGACAGCTTTACCATCTCGGTGTTCTTAGTCGACTCCCAGTCAGTGACGCTACCAGTCAGGGTCTTCAACTACATCCTGACCCAGCTCGATCCCCGGATCGCAGCGCTGTCGGCGCTGCTGATCTACGGCTCGATCGCGGTCCTTGTCGTGAGTGACCGGCTCATCGGCACGAGCCGGCTGCGCGGCTTCTGACAGCCAGGCACGAGAGCGGCGACCGCTGCGATGGCGCGACGACCTCGGCTGGCCCCGAGGCGTCGGCCGTCCTCCAGCGCCCCGCCGCATCGGCGACCACATCGCGAAGGAGGCAGCGCGTGGCGACCGACAACCGCACGGGCTTGATCACGGGAACAGGCGACTACGTGTACGAGGTCGTCCGCCCCTGGGGCAACCTGCCGCACGGCATGCAGTCCGGCATCATCAGCCACGTGGCCGTCGACGCGCGCGACCGCGTGTACTTCTACCAGCGCCAGGACCCACCCATCCTGGTGTTCGACAGCGACGGCAACTTTCTGTGCGGCTGGGGCGACGGCCGCCTGCGCGACGCCCACGGCATCGA
>JACQUS010000121.1 GCA_016210125.1 Chloroflexota bacterium
GCTTGGGGCGGCTTGCACGATCGACGCCACCGGCAAGCTGGTCCTGCCCGGACTGGTGGCGCTCGGCCCGGCTGCGCCCGATGACTCCGCAGAGTTGCTGCGGCTCAGCCGCGCGGCGGCCTTCGGCGGCGTGACCACGCTGGCGCTGACTGTGCCGGCCGACGTCGTGCCCCAGGTCGCGGAGAGGGCCGCATTAGGCGCATACTTAGGCGCATACCAGGATATCGCGCTGGTCGCGAGGTGCGCGCCGCCGAAGGCCGCGGCCGCCGAGGCCACGCTGGCCGCCGGAGCGGTCGCGCTGGCACACGCCGGCGACACGGCTCCAACGCCGGCGCTTGCCAGGGCGCTAGCCGCGCTGGCGGGCCGCGACGCGGCAGTGCTGATCGGTGGCAAGCCCACTGCGCGTGTGTGGCGGCGCTGGTGCGACCTGGCCGCGCGCCACGGTCTTGCGCTGGGCGTCGCTGCCGGCGCGGCCACCCCGGCCCTCGTCGCCGCCGGCCTTGGCCACGGCGTGCAGGCCGTCGCGCTGCTGCGTTTAGGCGATCTCTTCGCTCTCACCCCTGAGCCGGGCGGTCACGTGTCGCCCGACGGCGGGTGTGGCGCCTGGCCGCCGAGCGGCGCGCGGCCCTCTGCCTGCGCCCAGGCCGTGCGCGCCGGGCTGCCGGCGGCGCTGCTGCTGGAGGCAGAGGAGGCGCCGTGGGCGCTGTCGGCGCTGAGCACGCCGGCCGCGCTCGGCGATGCACTGCCGC
Source organism: Chloroflexota bacterium (assembly GCA_016210125.1). Taxonomy (GTDB): domain Bacteria; phylum Chloroflexota; class UBA6077; order FW602-bin22; family JACQUS01; genus JACQUS01. The sequence goes on from JACQUS010000121.1 coordinate 750, forward strand.
TGGAGCGCCTGGCCGAGCTCTTGGCCGAGATCCTGGCCGCCGGCCCGGCGCGGGCTCTCGGGCTGTTCCCGCGCAAAGGCGCGCTCGCGGTCGGCTCGGATGCGGACCTCGTGGTCGTCGATCCGCAGCGGCGCTGGCGGCCCGTCGAGCCGGCCGACCAGAGGCAGGGTCGTCTGTGGTGCGGACGGGAGATGGTAGGGCAGGCGATCCTCTCGCTCGCACGCGGCCGGCTCTTGCTGCTCGAAGACGAGCTCAAGCTGCGGCCCGGCGCCGGGGCGCTGCTGCGCGCGGAGTAGGCCCCGTTGCCGCGCCCCACTGCGCCGATGCCGCGGTGGCCGCGCGAGGCCGGGGGAGCGGGTGGCGGCCGGCGGCATTGGGGTCGCCACGTCGCCGCGGGCGCACCGCCGAATGCGAGCAAGTGCGAAGGAGGACTGATGGCAAGCACGTATGACCAAGCGTCCGAGGACGCGAAGCCGCGGATTGAGCGGCTGCTTCTGCCATTCCAGGAGTTCGCCCACCGCGAGGAGTCACGTGGGCTCTTGCTGCTGGCGTGCACGTTCGTCGCGCTGCTGTGGGCCAACTCCCCCTGGGCGGAGACCTACGTCGGCCTCTGGCAAACGAAGCTCGGCATCACATTCGGCGCGGTCGGATTGGCGAAGCCGTTGCTCCTGTGGATCAACGACGGCCTCATGGCCATGTTCTTCTTTGTGATCGGACTGGAGATCAAGCGCGAGGTGCTCGTCGGCGAGCTATCTTCGCCACGGCAGGCAGTCCTGCCCATCGCCGCGGCCGTCGGCGGGATGGTCGTCCCGGCGCTCTTCTATCTGCTGCTCAACGTGGGGACCGACCGGGAGCGTGGCTGGGGCATCCCTATGGCCACCGATATCGCCTTCGCCTTGGGCGTCCTAGCGCTCGTCGGTCGCAGCGTCCCTTTCAGCCTCAAGATGTTCCTGACCGCCCTGGCGGTTGTCGACGACCTCGGCGCCGTGCTCGTCATCGCGCTGTTCTATACGTCGACGATCTCGTGGCTCAGCCTCGGTGCGGGAGCGGTATTTCTCCTTGCGCTGGCCGTAGCGAATCGTGCGGGCGTGCGCAACCCATTGGTCTATGCCGCGCTGGGCATCGGCGGGCTCTGGCTCGCGTTCCTGCTTTCGGGCGTGCACGCGACCATCGCCGGCGTCCTCGCGGCGCTGGCCATTCCGGCCCGCACGCGCATCGACGCCGATCGCTTCGCCGCGGAGGGTCGAGCGCTCCTCGACGTCTTTCAGAGCAGCGGTGACGCTGGCGCTAGCGTGTTGGCGAACCCGACCCAGGCCGGCGTCCTGGAGGCGCTGCGCGACACCTGTGAGCACGCGACGACGCCGCTCCAGCGTCTGGAGCACGTCCTGCATCCGTGGGTGAGCTTTCTTGTCATGCCCGTGTTCGCACTGGCGAACGCCGGCGTCGCGCTGGGCGGTGAGGCAGCCGCACTGCCGCTGCAGCCGGTGGCGCTGGGCGTGCTGCTGGGTCTCGTCGTGGGTAAGCCCGTGGGGATCGTCGGCGCGAGCTGGCTGGCAGTACGGCTCGGCATCGCGAGCATGCCACCGGGGGCCACCTGGCGGCAAGTGCTCGGCGTCGGCTTCCTCGGCGGCATCGGCTTCACGATGTCGCTCTTCATCGCTGGCCTGGCCTTCGCCGGGACGCCGCTGCAGGACGCGGCGAAGGTGGGCATTTTGGGCGCGTCGGTGGTGGCAGGCCTCGTCGGTTGGTGGATCTTGCGCTCGGCCGGGCCGCGCTAAGCGCGGGCTTCGGTCGCAGCGCCGCACTTTGACGGGCTGCGGCGCCCGGTCGACGACGATGGTCGGCAAGACAGCGCCGCAGCTCGCGCACGGTCGGCGGGGCTAGCCGCTGTGGTCGATGAAGCGCGCCGGGCGCTCGGCGCTGGAGCGGTACGACTGCATGAGGCGCTGCCCGCCGCGGAGGGCGCCGAGCTCCTGCTGTGCCGCCTCGAGCGCCTGTCGTAGGCGCGTGGCGTTGGCCTCGTCAGTCTGCAGGATCGCGCGCGCGAGCGTCTCCGTCTCCTGGCGCTCGCGCTGCTCGGAGGGGAGGCCGGCGGTGTCGATGAGCGCGAGCAGGGCTTCGCGCTCATCGAGGATGGCGAGGAAGCGGTCGAACTCGCCGGCGTCGAGCGCCTCGGCTTGGCGGCGCGCGGCGTTGTGGAGCGCTCGATAGTGCCCCAACGCGGCGTGCATCGTGCCCGCTCCGACTGGCGTGGCAGGGTCGCTACGGCCGCCCACGGCGCGTGCTGGCGGCTGCGCAGCGCAGCGCTGGCGGCGCGCTGGGCCGCAAGCTGCGGCTATCTTAGCAGACGCGCTGGTGGCGCACGACCTCGGCGAGGTCGCGAATCTCGGCGAGCAGCTCCCAGTGGCGCTCCGTGGGTAGACCGCGTTGCAGGCGTGTCCCCGCTTCGGTCCGGAGGGCCTGCTCCAGAGCACCGAGCAGCTCGGTCAAGAGCGTGAGCTGCCCGGTGCTGAGCGTCGTGATGCCGGTCGTCACCCCTCTCCACTCCTTCGCGGCGGCGTGGCCACGGATAACAAAAAGCCCTCTGCCCGTGTGGGGAAGAGGGCTTCGCGGCTTTCGCGTTCCGCCCGCGCGGCCTATCTCTCCCCAAGCCGGGGCTGGATGTGGCACCTTGCCAAGCCGGTGGCAGGTTGCCGTGCGGGTCAACGGGCCAGGTCCCTCGCCGCACTCTCGATAAGTATGCAGTTGCCTCTTCATATAGCAGATGCACGCGTGCTCGTCAAGTCCCGCCGGACTGGGGTGCTTGACGCCGCCGGAGCGCCGTACTAGACTGCGAAGCGGGCGAGCGGACGGGCAGTCTGCCGGCCGCCGACCCCGGACGGGAGGTGCCGCCTGTGGCTCGTCATCTGCGCTCGGCCGGCCTGGCCCTGCTGCTCGGCGCGCTCCCGCTCCTGGTGCTGGCCCTGCCGCTCGGCCGCGCTGTCGGCGCGCCGGTGCCCGGCCTTGAGCCGGCGGTCGCGCTGACCGGGGCGCCGACGTGGCACGGGCGCGGCTACCGCGGCGAGGGGCAGCTCGTCGCTATCTACGACCTCGGCTTCGAGGGCTACCGCGCACGTCTCGGCTCGACCTTGCCGCCGGAGAGCCAGGTCGAGGTGCGCTCGTTCCGCGCCGAAGGCATCGAGCCCCGCGGCGAGACGCACGGCACCGGCGTGGCCGAGATCGTCCACGCGGTCGCCCCGGCGGCGCGGCTACTCCTGGTGAACTACGATCCGAGCAGCCCGAAGTCGATCAACGACGCTTACGAGTTCATCGTCGGCCGCCGACCGTCGGTGCTCCAAGCCTCCGTCTTTTTCATTACGCTCTATCGCGGCGACGGCACCGGGACGGAGAACGAGAACGCCGCGGCGGCCGAGGCGGCCGGCATCGTTTGGGTGCAGTCGGCCGGCAACTTCGGGCTCAGGCACTGGGGCGGCTCGTCGGACGGGGCCGTGACGCCCGACGGCTACGTGCGCTTCGCGACGGCCGCCGGCGGGGTGACGACGAGCCAGACGGTGCGCTTGCTGGTCAACCAGAGCTACCGCTTCTTGCTGCGCTGGTACGACTGGCAGATGCGCGACCAAAGCTATCACCTGGTGCTGGAGCAGGGTGGCCAAGTGCTCCAGGAAGCCACGCGCCAGCGTGACAGCCGCGGGCCGCTGCCGCTGGAGTTCATCGAGTTCCGCCCCGCGGCCAGCGGCAGTTTCAGCCTGCGCGTGCGCGCGCTGCTGGCGAGCCGGCCGGTGCACCTGAACCTGTTCAGCTACGACGCTGACCTCAGCCCACCGGAGCCGGCGACCAGTCTCTCGAACTACGCCGACTCGCAGCACGTGCTAACGGTCGGGGGTGTACGCTGGGACACCCTCCAGATCGAAGCGTACAGCAGCCGTGGCCCGACCCTGGACAGTCGCGTCAAGCCCGACGTCGTCGGGCCGACCTGCGTGCCGGTCAGCGTGGTCATCCCGCCGCTGACGGACACGACGTTCTGCGGAACGTCGGCGGCGGCGCCCTTCGTCTCCGGCGCCGTCGCGCTGCTGCGCCAAGCGCGGCCCGAGCTGACGCCGGCGCAGGTGCGCGACTACCTGCGCAGCCAGGCGCGCGACCTCGGCCCGGTCGGGCCGGAGAGTGTCTACGGCTGGGGGCTGGCGCAGCTCGGCCAGCCGCCCGGCGGCTACCGCCTCTACCTGCCGGCCGTGCTGCGCTGATGCGCCCGCCGTCCGGCCGCGGCGCGGCTTGCCGCCAGCGGGGGAATCCAAAGGGAGCGAAGCCCCCTTTGAGAATCCTTCCTACGGCAGGGTGGGGCCGCCCACCAAGGCTATGTTGAGTTGGCTCAGCTCGGCGCCCGGAGCAGCGCCAGCAGCCGCCGTACGTCGTCGAGACGCTCGAGGTCGCGCAGCAGGCCGAGCGCCTGCTCGGCGGCCGCCGAGCTAAGCACGCCGGCGCTGGCTGTGCGGAACTTGCCCTCGATCTCGGCGCGCGTCAGCGGGTCGCTGGGGTCGCCCTTGGGCACCGTCCGGCGGTCTACGACAACGCGGCCGTCGGTCGTCTGCACCTCGACGGCCGCGCCGATGGCGCCGATGCTCGGGTCGGGCACGACCTCGACGCGGTCGCGGGCGAACGCGCTGAGCTGCATGTCCGCAAGGCGGCTCGGGGCGAACTGGTCGAGCCAGCAGCGCCGCTCGTGCAGGACGACGGCAGCCACGTAGCGCGGCGAGAGCAGGGCGCGGAAGGTGTCCTCCCAGCCGATGTCCGCGTGCATCGCGTGCGCTGCCGGCCCGAGGCCGACGCGCACGCGGGCCACGTGCTGCGGCCGGAGGTCGTGGGCCGCCGATAGCGCCAGCAGCGCGGTGATGACCGCCTGGACGCTCGTCGCCGCCGGCCAGAGGCGCAGCGAGATCTGCTCGAGCTCCCATTGCTGGCCGAGGTCGGCGAGGACGGCCTCCGGCCGGCCGCCGTCGGAGTAGGTGGTGAGCAGCCCGCCGTCCGGGTGGGTCAGGAACTCCTCGGTGGCGACGAAGCGCTGCTCGGCCAGCAGCGCCGCGAGCAGGCCGGAGAGCGCGCCGCGCGCCTGGTGGAACTTGACCGTCGGCGTGCCCCAGGCGGCGAAGGTCCCAGCGGCCTGGCTGCCTGCAAGGCCGAACGACCGTGCCAGCCGCCCCTCGTCGAGCCCGAGCAGCTTGCCGGCGGCCGCCGCAGCGCCGAACGGGCCGATGACGCCCGGCGCGTGCCAGCCGCGGGCGCGCGCCGCCGGGAAGTGCCATCCCGCGCCGACGCGCGTTGTCGTCTCCAGACCGGCGGCGATGGCCACCAGCAGGTCGCGCCCGCTGGCGCGGCCGCGCTCAGCGATGGCCAGCGCTGGCGGAATGACCTCCGGGGTGACGTGGCAGAGGGTCGGCCGGTGGACGTCGCAGACCGTGATGGCGGTGATGAGGTAGCCGTTGAGGAGCGTGGCGCCAGCGAGCGACAGACCGCCGTCGCCGACGACCGTGGCCTCCTGCGAGCCACCCAGCGCCTGCGCCAGCGCGCGCACCTGCGCCGTTTCGGCCCCGGCGTGCCCGCCGAGCGCGCAGGCGAGCGCGTCGATGGTGAGGTCTTTCACCCGCTCCCGCACGCGCGGGGGCAGGTCGTCATAGCTCAGATGGGCGACGAACGCCGCCAGGTCTCGGGTGATCGAGGTGCTCATGCGACCTTCCTAGCTGGCCAGCGCGCCGCGCACGACCAAGCGCTGGTCATAGTTCCGTATCGCGCGGTTGAAGATGCCGATGCAGGTGATGAGCGTGATGGTCTGCTGCGGGGTAGGGCCGACGATCTCGGCGACGGGCTCCTGCCCGTTCGGGTACGTATTCTTCCAGCCGACGAAGTAGCGATAGGTGCGGCCATCGGCCCACTCGACGCGCATCTCGTCGCCGGCCTCCAGCTCGCGCAGGCGCCAGAATACGGCAATGGAGGTCCCGAAGTCGAGATGGCCTGAGACGACGACGTTGCCCGCCGCCGCCGGCTGGGCGCTGAAGTCGTACCAGGCGACGACCTGCGGCGCTTGCGGCGTCTGCATCTCGCCGCGACCGTTGACCCCGAGGACGATGATCGGCGCGTTGACGCCGATGCGCGGGATGATCAGCCGACCCACGCTGCCATCTGGCCCGGGCTCGGGCGGCGGGAGCGGCGTCGGCGTCGCCGCCGGCGTGGGCGTGACCCGACGTCGGGCCGTGGGCGTCGCCGTCGCCTGCGCGCCCTCGCGCCGGGCAGCTACGGCCGTCGCCGTCGCCGCTTCCTGCGCGCGGCGCGCGTTGCGCGTGGGCGTCGGCTCGTTGGATACGCCGCAGCCGGCCGTGAGCACTGCGGCGAGCGTAAGGAGCGCCAGCAAGCTGAGGGCGCGACCTCTCACACGGCCCCTCCTCGACTCGCGGAGGGGCGCACGGTCGCCGACCTCACCCCCTGGCTCCCCCTCTTCGCTTGCGGAGAGGGCGCATCAGGGTGAGGCGCGAGTGAGGCCCGTGCTGCTCGTGGAGGCGACATCGTCACTCCTTTGCCACGTCGGAGAGGCGACTCGGGGGTGACGTCGCTCCGAAGTCGCAGCGCGGCAGGACCTCACGGGCGAACAGCTCCATCGAGCGCAAAACTTTGTCATGCGCCAGCCCGGGGAAGTGCATGCGAGCGATGAGGTAATCCGTGCCAAGGGCGTCGCAATAGCGGCCCAGCTCACGCGCGCAGGTCAGTGGGTCGCCGACGACGAAGCGGTCGCGGCGCAGGCGATCCCACGCCAGGGCCGGATCCTGCGGATCGTACACGCGCCGGTAGCGCCCGTCGGCCGTCCACTCGCCCAGCGCACCCCATCGCGTATACTGCTCACGATAAATGTACAAGACGTGCGCCGCGACGTCACGGCGTGCCTGCTCGTCGTCCTCGGCGACGTAGACCTCGCGCACTAGCGGGCGGGTGGGCGAGGGCCGCTCGCCCAGCGCCTCGCGGTAGAGCCGCTCGGTGGCCGAGAGCCGTGGCAGCGGATCGGCCGGCGGACGGATCAGCACGCCGCTCGTCTGGGCGATGCGCGCCACGGCCCGTGGGCGGACCGCGGCGAACCAGATCGGCGGATGCGGCTGCTGCACCGGCCGCGGATTGAGCGCCACGTCGTCCAGCCGCCAGTAGCCGCCCTGGAAGCTGACGCGCTCCTCCGTCCAGAGTCGCCGCACCAGGGCCAGCGTCTCGCGTGCGCGAGCGAAGCGCTCGGCTAGCGCGATGCCGAAGCCGGCGAACTCGGCCTGCTGGTAGCCCTGGCCGACGCCGAGGACCAGCCGCCCGTCCGCGATCACGTCGAGGGCGGCGGCGTCCTCGGCCAGGCGGACCGGGTGGTACAGTGGCAGGAGGACGACGCAGGTGCCAACGCGCAGGCGTGTGGTCCGTGCGGCGACCGCCCCGGCGACGACCAGCGGCGCAGGGCAGTGCCCGTCGGCGAGGAAGTGGTGCTCGCCGAGCCAGAGCGCGTCGTAGCCCAGTTCCTCGGCGGCCTCGGCCTGCTCCAGCAGGTCGGCGTAGAGGCGCGGCCAGGGCTGCGGCCAGCGCTCGGGCACCTGGAGTGTGCACAACAGGCCGACCTTCACGGCTCCTATGCCTCCCCTCGATCGCGCTCCGCGGCCGTCGGCAGGGCACGCGAAGCGCCTGTGGAAGCGCGACATCCGCCGCGTCCTCCGCCCTCTGCTCTGAAAGCGCCCGGGCGGATTGCCCCGCCCCACCCCGAGAAGGATTCCCAAAGGGGGCGAAGCCCCCTTTGGATTCCCCCTCTCATCGCCCATGCCTCGGCGCTGGATCACCCGTCCGGACCGGCTTGCAAAGGCGTGCGCCGGCGTAGAGCCGCGTAGGGGCGAACACACGGTTCGCCCACCGCGATGGGGCGAACACGAGATTCGCCCTTACAGGAATCCTACTCGTCGGCGGACTGCTAACGAGCGCTAGCGCGCAGGCAGCGGCGGCTTCTCCGGCGCGCTGCGCGGCAGCGGCTCGCGCGGCCCTGGTGTCGCGTCGACGAGCGTCAGCAGGCGGCCATAGCCGGGGATCGACGCGCGCAGGCCGGCCAGCCGCAGCGCGTTCCAGAGGACGGCCTGGGGCGACGTGACCACCGGCACGCCAAGGTCGTCCTCCAGGGCGGCGATGGCGTCGTGCGAGCGCAGGTTGAGGCAGGAGACGAACAGCCCCTCGGCGCCCGGGACGAAGGCCTCGCGCGCGAAGCGGTACACCTCGTCGGGCCCGGGCTCGGCCAGCCCGGCGCTGCTGGTGATGCCCAGACTCTTGATGCTCACGACCTCAACACCGCACTGGGCGAAGAAGGCCACCTCGCGCTCGTCGATCTCATGCGGATAGGGCGAGGCCACCGCGATGCGCCCCACGCCGACCGCGTGCAGCGCCCGCAGCACGGCGTCCATCGCCGTCGTCGTCGGGATGCCGGTCTCGCGCTCGATCTCCGCGGCGACGGCGCGGTCGTGCTCCGGCCCCTTGAGGATGCTCGACGCGGTGCAGCAGTGGGCGACCACGTCGACCTGCGCGCTGGCTACCTCGCGCGCGGCGCGCAGGTTGTGGCGGTCCATCTCCTCCAGGCTCTCCGCGGTCAAGGCCGGCGGCAGGTAGACACGCGCCGCGTGGAAGGCCACGCCCCGCGGGGCCACCTGGTAGTACCACGGCTCGACGACCGTATTGACGCTCGGCAGGATCAAGCCGATGCGCGCCCGCCAGCCCGCTCCGCCGAGATACATGGCGCTCACTCCTCGTCCGGCACGAAGTAGAAGTCGGTGATCTTGCCCTCCCGCCGCTCGCGGAAGACCGCACGCACGCGCGTGCCCTGGCGCACTTTCTCGTTCAGCCGCATGTCGTCGACGACGACAGCCGAGTTCAGGCAGGTGTCGGCGCCATCCAGCCGCACCAGCGCGTAGACGTACGGCAGGTCGACGTATGGGCGCACCGGCCAGTCGGCCGGCGTCCAGTAGCAGTAGACCGCGGCGATGACCGTGCCCTTGCCGCTGAGCGGCAGCCACTGGGTGTCGACGTAGCAGGCGCCGCAGTGCGTGCGCGGCGGGCAGTAGACCTTGCCACACTGCGGGCACCGCGAGCCCAGGATTTTCTCCTCCTCGACGAGCGCGCGGAAAAACGGCGAGAGCCCGCCGTACGAGAAGCGGTAGTAGACGTGCAGCTCGTCGGGCAGCTCGAAGTAGTCGGCCATCGGCGTCATTCCACGCTGAGGATCAGCGCCGCCGAGAGGCCGGCGCCGGCCCCGCCGAGCGTCGAGACAAGCCCCCGGCCGCGCCGGATGGCCACCTGCCGCCCGCCGGCGTCGCCGCGAAGCTGGAGCGCCACCTCCCCGGCGCTGTACACGCCCGACACGCCGGCGATGTGCCCGGCGGCGATGCGCCCGCCCGACGGGTTGACCGGCAGCGCGCCGCCGACCTCCGTCACGCCCTCGTCGACTAGCCGGCCTCCGTCGCCCAGCGGGCACAGGCCCAGCTCCTCGTACGACAGGATCTCGAGACCGGACACCAGATCGTTCAGCTCGACCAGATCGAGCTGCTCCAGCGGCTCGGTGATGCCCGCCATGCGGTAGGCCTGCTGTGCCGAGCCCCAGACCGGCCAGAGCCGCCCGGCGCTCTCCAGCGACATCTCGGTGTTGCAGTTGTGGTGGCATGAGCCGACGCCAGCGACCCAGATGGGCTTCTTGCCCAGCTCGCGCGCGCGCTCCGCGCTCGCCAGCACGACCGCCGCGGCGCACTCGCCATACAGGCAGGCCTCGTACATCGTCGTCGGCCAGCTTATCAGCCGCGACCGCAGCACCTCCTCCTCGGTGACCGCGATGTGCAGGTGGGCATTGGGGTTCTTCAGCGCGTTCGCGTGGTTCTTGACCGCCACCTTGGCGATCTGCTGCTCGGTCGGCGTGCCGTACTTGGCCATGTGCGCCGTGAGCACCAGGCCCCAAGGCATCACGGTGTACGGCAGCTCCCAGGTCACGTCCAGCGTCCACGACTCCAGCGTCAGCGCGGCGTCGGGCCGGTGGCCGGTGCGCGGCTCGTAGACATCGAGGCACTTCTGCACGCCGAGCACCAGGACGATGTCGCTGAGGCCCGACGCTACCTCCGCGTAGCCCACGCGCGCGGCGTAGGCGCTCGACGCCGCGCC
>JACQUS010000135.1 GCA_016210125.1 Chloroflexota bacterium
GCAGACGCAGGTGCGCTCGCAGTGGCTGAAGCTGACCGGCGAGCAGCAGCGGCAGGTCGAGCAGAACATCGCCGAAATCAACGCCGAGCTGAGCCAGGTGCGCGGGATGCTGGGGAGCCGCGGCAGCGACGGCGATCCGCTCGTGGCGGCCGCCTTCGCCTCGGCCTACTCGCTGCAGCTCCAAGGGCTGACGCGCGAGTACGCGCGCCTGGAGATGAACGCCGACACCCTGCGCGCCCCGGTCGTGCGCTACGGCTCGGCCTCCGAGCCGCTGCCAGCGCTCGGTCTGCGCAAGGCCCTGCCGATCGGCACCGGTGCGGGCCTGGCGCTCGGCGCGGCCCTGGCGTATCTGATCGACGCCATCCGGCGACGGCGCGCCACGCGTGCGCCGGAGTCACTGGCGCGGCTCAATCCGGCCGGCGTGCGCGAGCGCGTGACGGCGAACGGCCGGAGCCGCCCCGAAGAGCCCCGGGCGTCCAAGGTCGAGTTGGCGCTCGAAGCCGGGCGGATCAGTCGCCGGCGCCTTGGCATAGCCGGGGAGCGCTAATGCGTCGGCTCGCAGCGCCACGGGCCCAGCCGGAAGCGGTGTCGGCCGCCTGGCTGGCAATTCCGGTGCTGCTCATCACAGGAGTTGTGGTCGTGATCACCGCCAATGCCGACTATCCGACGGTCTCGCTCCTGCTGGGACTCGTCGCCGGCTCGTTCGCGCTTGTCGTCAGCAGCCCGGTCTGGGCCCTGGCGCCGATTCTCTTTACCGAGCTGACGCTGCCGGGGCAGATGATCGAGAGCCTCGGCGTGAGCCTGCGCCTCGTCGTCGTGCTCAGCGCTGCGACCATGACGGTGTTCGTGGTGGCCCGCTGCGGCCTCTTCGGCGACGGCCGCGCACGCCGAGTCCTTCTGCCGGCGCTGATCTTGATCGCCCTGGCGACCCTCGGCAACGCCCTCAGCTCCGATGCGGACTACGTGCTCAAGTACTTCCGCTACCAGATCGTCCAGCTCGTGACTCTTGTACTGGCAGCGGCACTGCTGCGCGATCGCTCCGACCTCAAGCGTCTGGCAGTGTTCGCACTCACGATCGGGCTAGCATCGGCCGGTTCCGCCATCTGGCAGCACTACGACCGCGAGAGCGCCATCTACGGCCCGGCGTCCCCGCTCTACGTCGCCGGCTGGAAGGGGCGCGTGCTCGGCCTGACCGAGAGCCCCGTCATGCTGGCGAACGACCTGATCTTCATCCTGCTTCCGCTGCTGGGCCTGCTGGCCGTTAGCCCGCTGCGCCTCGACCGCACGCGGGCACTGCTCCTCGCCGCCGCCTTCGTGCTCGGCGCTGGCCTGTACTTCACGTACACGCGCTCCGCCGTGGCCGGAGTGGCGGCTGGGCTCGCGGCCATCGGTCTGTGTCTCAAGGGCGACCGCCGGAAGATCATCCTCGGCGTGGTCGTCCTGGTGTTCGTGCTCTTCGAGCTGCTAAGAGGGACGGGCCTGATCGGCTATCGCTACTACCGCGACGCGAGCAACGACAACAGCGCCGCCTCGCGCGAGGCGCTGCGCGCCGTCGGAATCGCCATCGCGCTCGACAACTCGCTCGTCGGCATCGGTCGCGACAACTTCGAGCGTATGGCCGTCGAGTACGGGGATGACGTGGAGCTGGACGAGCTCGCCCTGCGCGGCGAGAAGGCCATCGGCCGCGAGCGGCCGCACAACGACTTCTTGGGCGTTTGGGCGTCCTGGGGCCTTCCCGCGTTGGTCGCGTACCTGGCAATGTTCATCGGCACCCTGGCCAACTACCTCGCCGCGGCGCGCCGCGCTGATCGCCTGGTCCGCGGCCTGGCCATCGGCTGCCTCGGTGGCCTGGTGGCCTACGGCTTGAACTCCGCCTACCACAACTCGCTCGACAGCAGCACGTACCTCTTCATGTACGCGGGGCTCTCGATCGCGCTCGCGCGCCTGCCGGCTTGGTCCGCGGCTCTGAGCCGGGGCCGACGTCGCCTGCTCACCGGCTCCGCTCTGGCCGCCGTTCCGCGCGTGCAGCTCCACAGTCCGTGACGGCACGCGCGTGCGGACAGCGCCCGGCGTTGCGGGCAGCCGGAGCCACGCCACGAGGGACGCCGTGTACACGATCCTCTTTCCGGTGAACGAACTGCGCATCGGCGGGGCCGAGCAGCAGCTCCTCGAGCTCGTCCGTGGCCTCGACAGGCGCCGCTTCCTCCCGATCGTCGCTCCGCTGCTCCCTGACGGGCCGCTCGCATCTGAGTTCCGTGCCGTGCCGGGCCTCGAGGTGATCGACCTGCACCGCCGCGGCAAATACGACTTTGCGCCGCTGCGCCACGTGGCCGCAGTGCTGCGCATCAGACGGGTGGACATCGTCCAGCCCTTCCTCAGCCCGGCGACGCTCTTCGGCCTATTGCCGGCGCTGCTGGTCGGCACACCGGTGAAGGTCGTCACCGAGCGCTGCGGCGTGCGCCGCAACCGGCACGTCGGCTATAAGCTCTACCGCACCGTCGAAGACGCCTTGACGCGCTGCGCCGACGCGGTGGTCGCCAACAGCGCGGCCGGCCGCGACCTGCTGGTGCGGCGGGGCATTCCGCCGACGCGCATCCACGTGATCTACAATGGCATCAGCCTCGAGCGCCTGCGCGTCGACCCGGCGTGCGTCGCCGCGGTGCGCGCGCGGCTCGGCGTGCCACCCAGCGGGCACGTCGTCGGCATCCTCGCCAGCCTGACCCCTCCGAAGGGCCACGCGACGTTCCTCCGCGCGGCGGCGATCTGCACTTCGCTGCGGCCGGACCTGCGCTGGGCCATCGTCGGCGACGGGCCACTGCGCGCCGAGCTGGGAGCCCTGGCGACGCGGTTTGGGCTGGCCGAGCGCGTCGCGTTTTTCGGCTACCAGCGGCGCGTTGCCGACTATTTGGCGGCCTGCGACCTGCTCGTCTCTTCGTCGCACGACAACGAGGGCTGCTCGAACAGCATCCTCGAAGCCATGGCCCTGGGCGTGCCGGTGGTCGCCA
>JACQUS010000130.1 GCA_016210125.1 Chloroflexota bacterium
GGGAGTCGCAGCCGCCTCGGGACCTGGCGGCGGCTGGGGGGCGGGCGCAACTGCGGCGCTGCGCGCGGCCGACGAGGGCCCGGACGGGCGCAGCGCGCCCGGCAGGACGGTGGCCACGGCCACCCCCACCAGGCCAAGCACTACGACGACGATGCCCAGCTTGAGCATGGCACGCCCCTCCGCAGCGGTGGTTGTCTCCTAGTTTAGCCGCTCCGCCGCTCGCCGTCGAGCAGCCAGCACGCGCGCGGCGGCCACGTCGGCCGCGCAGAGCCTCTACGATGAGTGTTCGGCGGGGTGAGCAGAAGGGATAGGGTCCTGCCGGGCGGAGGCGCGGTCGCCCGTACCGCGCTGCCGCGAGGACGTGCTGCTGCGGGTGCAGCCGCTCGCGCGCTCGCGTGGACCGGCGCGGATGCTAGTTCTGGCGGACCACGATCTGGCCGTCCATCAGCCCCGGATGGAGCGTGCAGCCATAGGTGAAGACGCCAGGTTTGCCGGGCACGAAGACGAGGGTCTGCTGCGCGCCCGGCTGGAGGTAGCCCTTCGTCCTGGCGCCCAGCCCGGCGATGACCAGGTCGTGCGGCATCGCGTCGCGGTTCACGACCGTCAGCGCCACCCGCTCGCCGACCTTCAGCTCGATCGGTGGGTTGGTGGCGTTGAACTTCGCGCCCTGCGCCGTGACCACCAGCTCGCGCGCCGGGAGGGCGGCGCCGTCGGCGCTTCGCAGCAGGGCTAGACTAGCGGCCAGCGCGAGCAAGACGAGCAGCCCCACGAGGATCAGTCGCCTAGCCAGCACGGCACCTCGCCGGTGCGCCGGGGCTGCATCGGCTACCAAGGCCATCGTCTCCTCCGCACTTCCCACGCTCGTTCCCTCACGCCGCCACGAGCAGGCCGGTGACGTACATGATCAGCATGCCTGCGAGCAGCCCGGCGAAATTGGCCGGCATCGCCAGCCAGCCCGGCCCTTCCCGCCCCGGCAAGCGCGCGATCTCGAAGACCACCTGGAAGATCGCGCCGGCCCCGACGGCCAGGAAGAGCGTCGCCCAGATGTCCGAGTACGTGAAGCCTCCGAGCCACGTGCCGAGGATGGTCGGCCCGCCGGCCAGCAGCCCCAGGGCGGCCAGGTGGCGCAGCGCGGCGCCGTGGCGCGCGACCGGCGCGACGATGCCGAAGCCCTCGGTGGTGTTGTGGATGGTGAAGCCGATGACCAGGAACGCGCCCAGCGCCAGCTCACCGATGGCGTAGGCCGCGCCGATGGCCAGCCCCTCGCCCAGGTTGTGCAGGCCAATGCCCGCCGCGATCAGGTAGGCCAGGGCCAGCCGTCGCTGCGCCTCGGAGCGCCCGGACTGCGCACCGACCGTCCGCCGGCCGACGGCCACGAGCGCCAGGAACGCGCCGATCAGCCCGATGCCCACGAGGCCAAAGCCCTGGAATGGCCCTGGCACGCGGCCGGCCAGGTCCAGCGCCTCGTGGACGGCGTCCAGCCCCAGGAAGACCAGCAGCCCGGCCGTCAGCGCCAGGGCGAAGTCCATGGCCCCGCGACCGAACCGGCGCATCACCGGGAACCACAGCAGGCCGAGGTAGACCGGCACGACGCCGACGTACAGCCCCAGCAGCGCGAAGACGAGGAAGAAGAGCGGCTCGGGCTCGGGCGTCGGCGCGGCGATGGCCACGTCTTTCTTGAAGACCAGCCCGTTCGACGTGATGAGCCGGATCGCGTGCGGCTCGCCCTCCAGCCAGGGGTAGGGGATGCTGACCGTGGCGCGCCCGAGGCGCGGGATAGTGGGCTGCGGGTCGATAGCGAAGCTCCAGATGGCCTCGTTGACCAGCACCTGCGCCACGGTCAGCTCGGCGGGGCCGCTGTTGACCACCTGCACGCCGATCTCGCCCGGCCGGAACGTCACCCGCTCGATGTCCAGCTTGCCAAGCGCGTCCGGCGGTACCGGCGCTGGGCCGACCAGCGCGCTGCCCCAGATGGCGAACACGTAGACCATCGCCGCGAGGAGGACCAGCGGCAAGGCAGCCAGAGCCATCGCGCCGGGGCCGAAGCCCCGCAGCGCCGCCTCGCGGCCGATCGTCGAGCGGCCACCCGTCTGCGCCTCCGCCATCGCTCCCTCCGCTTAGGCCTTGACGTCGAAGAAGCCCATCCAGCCCAGCTCCGAGAACTCGCTCTGGTGGGCGTGGAACATGTACTTGCCGGGCAGCTTGTAGGTGAACTCGAGGATGCAGCGCTCGCCCTGGCAAAGCATCACCGTGTCGGTGACCTCGTAGCTGCTCAGGCTCGTGCCGGTGCGGTAGAGCTTGAACACGTTGCCGTGCAGGTGGAACGAGTTGATCAGATCGAACTCGAGGACGTTGACCAGGTAGAGGCGGACCGGCTCGCCGATCTTGAGCGGGATCGGATGGTCGACGAAGTAGTTGGCGATGCCGTTGACGGTGTAGAACTCGTTCTCGCCGTCGACGTCGGTGTCGAAGCCGTTCATGACCATGACCAGCTCTTTGGCCGGCGGCCGCGGCGTCGGCGGATCGACGATGAACGCGCCGTAGAGTCCTTTCTCGACGTGCTTCTTGACCGGCATAGTGTGGCAGTGGTAGAGGAACACGCCGAACGGCTCGGCCTCGAACTCGTAGACGTAGCTGCCTCCGGGCGGCACCTGCTCGAAGACGCCGTCCATGTTCGCTGGGTGGATGCCGTGGAAGTGGATGGTGTGCGGATGGCGGCTCTTGTTGTGGAAGTAAACCTTTAGGCGGTCGCCCTCGGCGCAGCGGAGCGTCGGGCCGGGCACTGTGCCGTTGTACGTCCAGGCCGGATAGGTCACCCCTTTGGCGACCTCGACCTCGGTCTCCTCGGCGATGAGCGTGTACTCGCGCAGCGTCTTGCCATTGGGCAGCTTGGTCTCGCGCCCGTAGTCGTATGCGGTGAGGATGTCCATCGGTGTTGTGGCATCCCAGGTGGGCTCTGGGGCCTCGGGCGGAAGCCCCATGAGGATGCCGGCCGTCTGGGTGTAGCCCTGAGCCATCGCGTGCAGCGCGTGCGCCCCGTCCTGCGCCGCAACGACGCCCCCGGCCGCGCGCAGCGGCGTGCAGCCCGCCGCGGCCAGCGAGCCCAGCGCGCCGAGGCCCAGGCCGCCGCGAAGCAGCGTCCGGCGGCTCAGCGCGCGCGTCAGCAGCGATTTGAGCGCCTCACCGCTAGCCATCGCAGCCCCCATTCCTCCAAGGACGGCGTGTGACTGGAGTCACAGACCGATGATTTAGCCTTTACTAAGTTTGACATTAGCCCACAGAGAGAACGATGTCAAGGGGCAGCAAAGGGCGAGCTGTGGCCCACGCAACCCATTGGCCGCCCTCAGCCTGCCCCGGATCGTCGGGTCCGACAAGTCTAGATTAAACGAAAGCTCCGCATCGTTCTCTCTGTTGGAAAGGTGGTGCACCCTTGGGCTCGCCCCTGAATCTGCCCGGCGAGGCGCCATCGCCCACGGCGCCACGGGCGGACGCCTCGCCGCCAGGCAGCCGGGCGGCTGACCTGGCCGGCGAGCGCGCGGCAGTCAGCCCAGCGCCACCCGACGGCAGCGCGTGCGCGCCGGCGGCCGAAGCTCCCGAGGGCGGCATCTCGGCCGACGCGCTGGGCGAGCGGCCGGCCGACGCCGCCCTGCTGCGCTCGGCCCGCGAGGTGCTCGCCGGCCGGGCGCGCGGCCCGTGGTTCGCTCGGCTGCTGCCATTCCTCGGCCCGGCATTCGTGGCCTCCGTGGCCTACATGGACCCCGGCAACTACGCCACAAACATTCAGGCCGGGGCCACGTATGGCTATACGCTGCTCTGGGTCGTCTTCGCCAGCAACCTCATGGCCATGCTCATCCAGGCGCTGTCGGCCAAGCTGGGCATCGCCACTGGCCGCAACCTCGCCGAGGTGTGCCGTGACCGCTTCCCGCGGCCCGTCGTGTGGATGATGTGGGTTGTCTCCGAGATCGTTGCCATGGCCACTGACCTGGCCGAGTTTCTGGGCGCCGCGCTGGGCTTCCACCTGCTCTTCGGCATGCCCCTCCTGCTCGGCGGGCTGCTCACCGGCGTCGCGACCTTCCTCATCCTCGGCCTCCAGCGCTATGGCTTTCGTCCGTTCGAGGCGGTCATCACGGCGCTCGTCGGGGTCATCGGCGTCGCCTACCTGGCCGAGACGGTGCTGGGGGGGGCCAACTGGGGCGAGATGGCCTACGCCGTCGCGCGGCCGAGCTTCGTCGATACCGAGAGCGTGCTGTTGGCCGTGGGCATCCTCGGGGCGACGGTGATGCCGCACGTCATCTTCCTGCACTCGGCGCTGGTGCAGGGCCGCATTCCCACGCCGACGGCCGCGCAGGCGCGCCGCCTCTTCCGGCTGGAGGTCGTCGACGTCGTGCTGGCGATGGGTCTCGCCGGCCTCATCAACGCGGCCATGCTGGTGATGGCCGCGGCTACGTTCCACGCCACCGGCCGCGCCGACGTTGCCAGCATCGAGGAGGCCCACCAGACGCTGGCCCCGCTGCTCGGCGAGCTGTCGAGCACGCTGTTCGCCATTTCGCTGCTGGCCTCCGGCCTCTCCTCCTCGGCCGTGGGCACGATGGCTGGGCAGGTCGTCATGCAGGGCTTCCTGCGACGCCGCATCCCGCTCTGGCTGCGCCGCCTGGTGACGATGGCCCCGGCGCTCGTGGCCATCGCCCTGGCCGTCGACCCGACGCGGACGCTGATCTTGAGCCAGGTCGTGCTAAGCTTTGGTATACCTTTTGCCTTGATACCGCTCATCCTGTTCACGAGCCGACGTGACCTCATGGGCGATCTCGTCAATCATCGTCTGACGACGCTCGTCACCTGGCTCGTGGCGGCGCTGATCATCGCGCTGAACGGCTACCTGCTCTGGCAGACTTTCGCCGAGGGTCTAGGATGACGAGCGGCACCGCGCTCCCGCCGGCACACCTGCTCGTGGCCCTTGATGGCTCAGCCCTGGCCGAGACCGTGCTGGCGCTGCTGCGCTCGCTCGCCACGCCCCTCGGCGCGCGGGTGACGCTGCTCCACGTGCTCGAGCACGGCGCGCCGGCGACGGTGCACGGCCAGCCGCACCTCACGACCGCGGCCGCGGCGGAGGCCTACCTGCGCCCGCTCGCCACGCGGCTCGGCGAGGGCGGCCTGGCCGTGGCGACGCACGTGCACCCCAACCCCGAGCACGACGTCGCCGCCAGCATCGCCGCGCACGCCGCCGAGCTGGACGCGGACCTCATCGTCCTCGCCACGCACGGCCACGGCGGCATGCGCGAGTGGCTCGTCGGGCGCATCCCGGAGCAGGTGGCCGCGCGGGCCGGCCGCCCGGTGCTGATCGTGCCCGCGCCCGCCGAGCGCGAGGTGGCGGCGGTCCGGCGCCTCATGCTGCCGGTGGACCAGGCGGGCGAGGCCCGCGCGGCGCTGCCGCTGGCGCGGCGGCTGGCCATCGCCTGCCAGGCGCAGCTCGTGCTGGTGACGGTCGTCCCGACTCCGGCTACGCTGGCCGGCGACGCCGGCGCCGCCGCGCTGTTCCTCCCGCAGACGACGACCTCGCTGCTCAACTGGGCCGAGGAGCAGGCCCGCGCCGCGCTCGATGAGCTGGCCGAGGAGCTCGCCCGAACGGGACTCGCCTGCACGACCGACGTGCGGCGCGGCGATCCCGCGCGCGCGATCGTGCAGGCCATCGGTGCGCACGGCGTCGACTTGGTCGTGCTGGCGACGCACGCCCGCGTCGGCCTCGGCGGGCTATGGGCCGGCAGCGTCACCCCGCGCGTCGTCGCCGCCGCGTCGTGCCCCCTGCTGCTGGTGCCCATCCCCAGGTGACGCCGGGGGAACCTCGCTACGCTTGCCCCCCGTTGACGGCGCGATGCGTCCCGTTTCGCCGCCGCGGCGCGGAGGGCCGCGGTCTGGCGCTCCGTCCTGTACCATGGACGGCGGCGCTGCGAAGCTGGGCCGCCGGGGGATGGACCTCACCCCCTGGCCCCCTCTCCGACTCGGAGAGCGGGAGCAGAGCGGACGGGGAGCCCAGAGGTCGCCTTCGGCGACCTCTGGGAACCGTTTCCGGGGTGGGGTGGGGCAGGCGCCCGCAAGGCCATTTTCACAGGAGTAAGAGGATGTTCGACCGCCTGCGGCGCCTGAAAGTCGGCGTGCGCCGCACCCACGACTCCTTCTTCGGCCGCATCGCCGGCCTGTTCGGCAGCCACGCCGTCGACGAGGCGCTCTGGACCGATCTGGAGGAGTTGCTGATCTCGGCCGACGTCGGCGTCACCGTCGCCGAGCAGCTCGTCGAGATCCTACGCGAGCGCGTCGAGAGCGAGCACGTTCGCGACGGCGAGCACGCGCGCGCGCTGCTCCAGGCGGAGCTTGTCGCGCTGCTGGAGCCGGCCGCCGGCCGCGGCGAGCTGAATCTGGCCGCCGACCGGCTGAACATCCTCTTGGTCGTGGGCGTCAACGGCAGCGGCAAGACGACCAGCATCGCCAAGCTGGCGCACTACCTGAAGAGCCAGGGCTACGACGTCGCCCTGGCGGCTGCCGATACCTTCCGCGCCGCGGCCATCGACCAGCTCAAGGTCTGGGGCGAGCGCGTCGGCGTGCCGGTCATCGCCCACCAGCCCGGCGCCGACCCGGGAGCCGTCGTGTACGACGCTATCGAGGCCAGCCGCGCGCGTGGCCACGACGTGTTGATCGTCGACACGGCCGGCCGGCTGCACACGAAGTACAACCTGATGGAAGAGCTGAAGAAGGTCGTGCGCATCGCCGGCCGGCTCGACCCCAGCGCGCCGCACGAGGTGCTGCTGGTGCTGGATGCTACCACGGGCCAGAACGCCATCGCGCAGGCGCAGCACTTCACCAAGGCCGTCGGCGTCACCGGCCTCGTCCTGGCCAAGCTCGACGGCACGGCCAAGGGCGGCGCAGCCTTCGCCATCGTCGACGACCTCGGCCTGCCGATCAGGTTCGTCGGCACCGGCGAGCGGCTCGGCGACCTCGCGCCGTTCGATCCCGAGTCGTTCGTGCAGGCGCTGTTCGCGGACTAGTACGACACGCTCCGCGCGGCCAGGGCGCCCATGCGGCTCGGCGGCGTGATGCGCAGGCAGACCGCCGCGGCGACGAAGCCGAGCAGCGCCGCGGCCAGGAACGCCGCCGCGTAGTCGCCCATCCAGACACGCACGACGCCAGCGCCGGCGGCTGCGGCCGCCGCGCCGAGCTGGTGGCTGAAGAACACCCAACCGAAGATCGTGCCGATCGAGCGCCGCCCGAAGCGGTCGGCGGTGAGGGCCACCGTCGGCGGCACCGTGGCGATGAAATCGACCCCGTACACGATGGCGAAGATGCTCAGCCCCAGCCCGTCATGCACCCACGGGAGGAAGACCAGCGAGACGGCGCGCAGGCCGTAGTAGATCGCCAGAAGGCGCCGCGGATCGTGGCGGTCGGTCAGGTAGCCGGAGGCGGTCGTGCCGACGACGTTCATGGCCCCGACGAGCGCCAGCGCGCCGGCGGCCTCGTACTCGGTGAAGCCGTGCTCGACGGCGTGTGGGATCAGGTGTGTGCCGATGAGCCCATTGGTCGTGAAGCCGCAGACGAAGAAGCTCCCGGCCAGCAGCCAGAAGTCGCGGCTGCGCAGCGCTTTGGCCAGCGGCGTCACCGGGCCCGCCGCCGTCGGTGCAGCAGTGCTGGCCACGGCGCCATAGGGTCTCAGGCCGACGTCGGCCGGGTCGCTGCGCATGAGGAGGGCCGCCAGCGGCAGGACGGCGAGCGCGAGCAGTGCGGCAAGCGGGAGGAGCGCCGCGCGCCAGCCGAAGGCCAGCGTGAGGCCCATCATCGCGGGCACGAAGACGAGCTGGCCGGCCGAGATACCGGCGGCCAGCAGGCCGGTCACGAAGCCGCGCTTGGCGACGAACCAGCGGTTGGCGACCGATGCGCCCATCACCGTCGCCAGCGCGCCACTGCCCAGGCCGACGACGACGCCCCACCAGAGGTGCATCTCGACCAAGGTGGTCATGAAGATCGTCGCCGCAGAGCCGAAGGCGGTCAGGAGGATCCCGCCGAGCATCACCCGGCGCACGCCGAGCCGGTCCATCAGCCGGCCGGCGAAGGGGCCGGCCAGCCCGTAGGTGAAAAGGCTGACGGCGACGGCAGCGGCCGTCTCGGCGCGGTTCCAGCCAAACTCGAGCTCCAGCGGCTTGATGACCACGCCGGGGGCTTGGCGCAGGCCGGCCGAGACGAGCATGGCTAGCAGCGTCACCCCGACGACGACCCACGCGTAGTGGACGCCGCTCCCGGATGCCAGCCGCACCACCCAACCGGGGCGCGCCTGCTTCGTCACGGCCATGTCCTCGTCGCCTCCAACGCGCGGCGGCCGCGCGTTGCTTCTTGGACCCATTTCCGTTGTCGACGGGCGCCGCGCCCCACCCCACCCAGGGAGACATGCAGAGGGGCGAAGCCCC
>JACQUS010000124.1 GCA_016210125.1 Chloroflexota bacterium
ACCGAGGACTTCGAGGAGGGGCGGCGGGCCTTCCTGGAGAAGCGCCCGCCGCGCTACCTAGGGCGCTAGCGGCCCTGCCAGATGGGCTGGCGCTTTTCGAGGAACGCGCGCAGGCCCTCCTGGCCGTCGGCGGTGCCCTCGATACGCTCGATCATCAGCCCCGCAAAGCGCACGCGCTCGCGCAGGCCCATCTCCAGCCCGCGCATGGTCACCTCTTTGACAGCGCGGACAGCCAGCGGCGCGTTGGCGCGGATCTCCTGCGCCACCTCCATGGTGCGGTCCATGAGCTGCTCGTGCGGCACGACCTCGTTGACCAGACTGAGCCGCTCAGCGTCCTGCGCGTTGATGAAGCGGCCGGTCATCAGCAGGTAGAACGCGCGGCTCAGCGGCACGCGATGTGCCAGCAGCGTTGGCCCGCTAACGGACGAGATGCCACGCTTGACCTGCGGCCAGCCGAACTCGGCGCGCTCGGAGGCAATGCGGACGTCCGAGCACAGCACGAGGCCGGCACCTTGTGCGAGGCAGAAGCCGTTGACCGCGCAGACGAACGGCTTGTAGATCTGGAGCTGGTAGAGGTACAGGTCGTCGCCGGTGACGACGCCGGCATCGCGCTTAAAGGGTTCCGAGAGGTCGTGGCCGGCCGAGAAGGCGCGGCCCTTGCCCGTGATCACGGCCACCCACACGTCGGGGTTGTTGTTCACGTCGGTGAAGACGTCCCACAGCTCCTGGCACATCTTGTGATTGATGGCGTTCATCTTCTCTGGACGATTCAGGGTGATGACCGCGATCTTGTCCTGGACATCGTAGAGGACGGTCTCTGGCATGCCGAGCTCCCTTCTGTTTGCTTGCCCACGTGGGGCGGCTGGCGCAATGCTAGGCGATGGCGGCCGCGGCGTCAACCTCGCCGGCGGGCTGCGGCGTCGCGGGCCGCTATGAGCTGCCGTGCAGCGCGGCGACGAAGGCGTCGCTGGTCGTCACCGTCGCCTGGCGCGGGAAGACCTGCTCGATCAGTGCGCGGTGCGCCTCCGGACTGCGGTCGGCACATAGGTCTTCGAGCACCAGCACCTCGTAGTCGGCGTCGGCCGCGTAACGCAGCGTGGAGAGCACGACGCCGCTGGTGGACACTCCGGCCAGCGCCAGCGTGGAGACGCCGCGCGCGCCGAGGATCGTAGCCAGGTCGGTGTTGAAGAACGCTCCTACGCGCCGCTTGACGATGACCGGCTCGCCCGGCTGCGGCGCTACGGCGGCGGCGATCTCGGCGCCGGGCATGCCCTCCACGAGCCGGCCGGAGCCGCGCATCGCGCTGAAGAGCTTGTTGCGGTCGTGCACCTCTGGATAGCCAGGACGGAAGCGCACCACGACGTAGCCGACGAGCAGACCGGCGGCGCGGGCCGCCGCCAGCGTCGCGCCGGCGCGCCCGAGGATGCCGCGCTCGGCGGCCATGGGCGTGCCCTCCAGAATGTCGTTCTGGTAGTCCATAATCAGGAGCGCGGTTGCGCGCGGTGCGAGGGTCAGCGCCATCGGTGGTCCTCCGCGGCCGGATGTTCTCCGGCGCAGTCTACGCGCGCCGCCTGGGGTTGGTCAATCTGGGGTTGGCAATCTGGAGTTGGCGATCTGGAGTTGGCGATCTGGGGTTGGCAATCTGGGGTTGGCAATCTGGAGTTGGCGATCTGGGGTCGGCAATCTGGGGTTGGCGATCTGGGGTTGGTAAATCGAGGCGCGTGGTAGAATGAGCACGGTGCACGCTGGGCGGTCGTGGCGCGCTCGCTCGACGGCGCGGCGCCGCGAGCCGGACGCCGGCCCGTGGTGAGAGGGTGGCAGCAGGTGGCGCAGAGTCCGTCGGGTGACGCGGCGCTGCTGGAAGCGCTAGCTAATTTGGCCGCGAGCCAAACGCCCGATGAAGCGTTGGACTGTACAGCCGCAGCCCTCGATCGCCTGGCTCGCGGTGGCACGTGGCTGGCCGCCGTCTGCGCTGACGAGCGTACCCAGATGCGTGCGTCGCGTGGTGGCACGGTCGTTGCCTCGCCCGACCTGGCGGGGGGGCTGCTCGCCCGCGCCGGCGAGACGAGCGGCGTGTGGCTGCGCGTCGGTGCGCGCGAGGTTCGAAGGTGGGGTGGGGAGCGCGCTGCCCAGCCCCTGCATGTTGCGGCCGTGCGCAGCGGGGAGGCGCTGGGCGGCGTCCTGGCGCTGGGCCTGCCGCCGGGTGCGCGCCTACACGCAGAGCAGCGAAGTCGCGTGGCGCTGCTGGCGCGGCACCTCGGTGCCGTGCTCGGCCACCTGCGCCTGCGCCGCGAGCTGCAGGAGCAGTCGACGCAGGTCCTGGCCATGCGCGCGCAGCTTGAGGCCTATGCCCGCGATATGCGCGTCACCTATGAGGCCGAGCGCGAGCACTACCGGCAGCTTCGCCACGCCTACGAGGACCTGATCCGCATGCTCGCGGTGGCCATCGAAGAGCGCGACGACTACACCGGCGGGCACATCAAGCGCGTTGCCGCGTACGCGGCGGCGATCGGGCGGGAGCTGGGTCTGCGCGACGGCGATCTTCAGGCG
Source organism: Chloroflexota bacterium (assembly GCA_016210125.1). Taxonomy (GTDB): domain Bacteria; phylum Chloroflexota; class UBA6077; order FW602-bin22; family JACQUS01; genus JACQUS01. Next base: position 2,551 of record JACQUS010000124.1, read on the forward strand.
CTCGAGATGGGTGCCGTCCTGCACGACATCGGCAAGATCGGCATCACCGATGCCATCCTGCGCAAGCAGGGCGTGCTGGGCCCGGGCGAGTGGGCGAAGATGCGTGAGCACCCACTGATCGGCGCGCGGCTGCTCGAGTCCATCCCGTTCCTGCGCCCGGCGCTCGATGCGATCATTGCCCACCACGAGCGCGTGGACGGCCTGGGCTACCCGCACGGCTTGGCTGGCGAGGCCATCCCTCTCGTCGGGCGGATCGTCGCCGTGGCCGACGCCTTCGATGCCATGACGACCGATCGGCCGTACCGGCGGGCCCGGCCGTCGACCGACGCGATGGTCGAGCTGCGCCACCAGGGCGGGCGGCAGCTCGACCGCCACGTCGTCGCTGCGTTCGAGCGCGTCTTCCACCACGGCCGGTTCGACGGCCTGCTGACCGAGATCGAGGAGCGCGCGAGTTGTTGAGGGTCTAGCGCGTGCGCAAGCTGCTGATTGCCGACGACGATCCCACGCTCCGTAATCTCGTCCGGACGACCCTGGAGAGCGACGAGTACGAGATCCTCGAGGCCGGCACCGGCGATGAGGCGCTGGCAGTGGCACGCGCCGAGCGGCCACAGCTCGTGCTGCTCGATGTGCAGATGCCCGGCTTGACGGGCTTCGCGGTGTGTCGCGAGCTGAAGGCCGACCCGGAGACGCGCGACACCATCGTCGTGATGCTCACGTCGCGCTCGCAGGAGGCCGATCTGGCCGAGGGGCGGGCCGCCGGCGCTGACGAGTACCTCACGAAGCCGTTCAGCCCGCTACGTCTGCTGCGGCTCGTCGAGAGCGTGCTGCGTCTCAGCGCCGACTGACGGCGCCCTCGGCCATGCCCGCCTCGCCGCCCATCATGGTCGTGAGCACGTCCTCCGCGCGGCCCGCCGTGGCCGGCCAGACGAGCCGGACCAGGGGGTCACGCCGCGCCGCCTGGGCGGCCCAGGTCGGCTCGACCGCTCCGCTCGCCAGGAGCAGGATCGGCAGACCGGCATGGTGCTGGCGCAGCGCGTGCACCAGCGGCTCGGCGTTGGTGCCGTCGAGCGCCATCCAGACGGGCAGGAGCACGGCCCGCGCCTTGGCCAGCAGGGTGGCGGCGCGCTCCCAGAACGCCGGCCAGCCCTCGTGCTCGCGCGGCGGCGCCAGGCCGACGGCACGCCAGCCGCGTGCCGCCAGGTGCGCCAGCAAGGCGTCCTCGGTCTCACCGCTCACGATGACGGCGACCGTCTTCGCGTGCATCGCTGCGCCTCCCATAGCGGAGCTGGAGGCAGATCGTCCCCGTGTGCACAGGGTAGCGCCAGGCGCGGTCCGGGCGCATCGGGGAAAAACGATGAGCCGGCAGGTCAGGCGCCCCTGATGTCGGGGCGCGACGGCCGGCTACACGTCGGGAGTGAGCAGCCCCTTGCGTAGCGCGTAGCGCACGAGCTCCGAACGGGAGCGCAGGCCGAGCTTGTCCATAATATGCGCGCGGTGCGTCTCAACGGTCTTCGGACTGAGGACGAGCTGCTGGGCGATCTCCTGTGTCGTGTACCCTTCGGCCACCAGGCGCAGCACCTCGCGCTCGCGGTCGGTCAGCGTGTCGAGGGCCACGTTGGTGTCGCCCTCGTGCAGGCGCTGGAGGTAGTCGCGGACGAGGTACTTGGTGACCTCAGGGTAGAGGTAGATCTCGCCGCGCGCGATCATGCGGATGGCGTCCAGGAGCTCGACGTCGGCGGCCTTCTTGAGCACATAGCCCGACCCGCCGGCCTGGAGGAGCTGGAACAGGTACTCCTCGTTGGCGTGCATGCTCAGCGCCAGGACGCGCGTGCGCTGCTGGCGCTTGCGGATCTGCCGCGTCGCCTCCAGCCCGTTGACCCCCGGCATAGCAATGTCCATGACGACGACGTCCGGCTCGAGAGTCTCGCTCTGGCGCACGGCAGTCGCGCCGTCGCTGGCTTCGCCGACGACGTCCATGTCCGGCTGACTGTTGATCAGCATCTTGAGGCCGGCGCGGAGCACCGCGTGGTCATCGGCGAGCAAGATGCGTATCTTGTTCATGCTCTTCCACACCCTTCGCCTGTGGCACCTCGGCCATGATCCGCGTCCCCTGCCCTGGGGTCGACGCAATGTGCAGCCACCCGCCGACGAGCGCCAGGCGCTCCTGCATCCCGAAGAGTCCGAGCCGTTGCTCGTGCGCCGCCGTCGAGATGCGCTCGGCGTCGAAGCCGCGGCCGTCGTCGCGCACCGTCGCGCGCACCACGCCGCGGCCCTCCTCGACGGTGACCCAGACGCGCTGTGCCCCGGAGTGCTTCGCGACGTTGGTTAGCGCTTCTTGGACCATCCGATAGACGACCAGCTCGCCCTCGGGCGTCAGCCGCTCGTCGCGCACCTGCGCGTCGAAGCTGAGGGCGACATCCAACTGCCGCGCCCACTGTCCAGTGTACCAGCGCAGCGCGGGAATGAGGCCGAGGTCGTCGAGCATCTTCGGCCGCAGCTCGACGGCGAGCTGGTGGACGCCTTCGAGCGCCTGGTGGGCCAGCTCCTGGAGGGTGGCCACCTGCTGCTGCGCTTCGTCGAAGGTCTTGGTGCCCTGGAGGACCTTCAGACCGATGGCCAGCGAGGTCAACACCTGGCCCGTCTCATCGTGGAGCTCACGCGCGACGCGCTTGCGCTCCTCCTCCTGGGCGCGAATGACGCGCGCGGAGAGCTCCTGGATGCGCCGGGCGTGCGCTTGGAGCTGCGCCCGCTGCGCTTCCAGCGACCGCAGCATGGCATTCATCGTCTCGGCTAGGCGGCGCGTGTCCGGGTCGCTGATGATGCCGAAGCTTACGCGCGCCGTCAGGTCGCCCTGCTGCACGCGGCGCGCGGTGCGCTCGAGCTCGGCCAGCGGCTGGAGCGCGAGACGCAGCACTGCCCAGTTGATCAGCACGCTGAGCACGATGCCGGCCAGCGCGAAGAAGGCCACCAGCTCGGTAGGGAAGCCGCGCGTCATCACGAGTTGGGCGTACTGGAGCGTCAGCCAGGTGCCGGCCAGGGCGCCGATGACGACGATGGCCGAGTTGACGATGAGGACCTTGCCGAAGAGGCCGATGCCGAGTAGACGGCGTAGCGCGTGCCGCACACGCACCCCCTGAGGAGATGGTACGGACGCCGCCCTACGCCGTCAACGCGGCGCTAGCCTTGCCGGCAGACCTGGTGCAAGACGTCATCCAGAATCTGAAGCGTACGGTCGAGATCGCCGTCGTCGTGCGCGAGCGACACGTAGAACTTGGCCACGATGTTGGCGAGCACGCCATGGCGCAGCAGCCCGATCTCGGTGGCCTTGAGCAGCGCCTTGTCGCCGCCACCGACGACCCGCGGGCTGGTCAAGTCACCGTCCACGAAGGCGATGCCCACGATCGGGCCATCGCCGAGCACGGCCATGGGCCGCGGGAGGGTCCGCGCGATCTCGCGCAGCCCCTGGCGCAGGCGCTCGCCGATCTCATCGAGTCGCGCGTAGGCGCCGGGCTTCTCTAGCTCGCGCAGCGTGGCCAGGCCGGCCGTGGCGCCGAGGGGGTTACCGCTGAACGTGCCGCTGAAATAGACGTACTGCGGGCCGCGGTCGCGCGGGTCGCTGAGCATGAGCAGGTCAGCGCGGCCGGCGACGGCGGCGAACGGGTAGCCGCCACCGATGATCTTGCCGTAGCTGGCCAGGTCCGGCGTCACGCCGTAGCGCTCCTGCGCACCACCCCAGGCCAAGCGGAAGCCGGTCACCACCTCGTCGAAGATGAGCATGATGCCGTACTGCTTGGTGATGGCGCGCAGGCCCTCGAGAAAGCCCGGCTTCGGCGGCACGATACGCATGAGCGCCTCGACGATGACCGCAGCGAGCTCGTGGCGATGCTGCTCGATGAGCCGCGTCGTCGTCTCCAGGTCGTTGAACGGCGCGGTGATCACCAGGTCGCTGACGGGCTTGGGGATGCCCGCCGAGCCGCCCAGCATGCTGTAGTCGTGGTGGCCGTGGTAGCTGCCCTCGAAGCGCATGATCTTGTCGCGCCCAGTGAAGGCGCGGGCGAGGCGCAGGGCGTAGAAGGTGGCCTCGGCGCCGGAGGAGGTGAACTTGACCATCTCGGCGCAGGGGATGGCCTGCACCATCTTGTCGGCTAGGGCGATAACCGGCTCGTTAAGCCAGTAGAACTGCGTCCCGCGCTCGACCTGCCGCTGGACGGCCTCGACCACGGCCGGGTGGGCGTGTCCGAGCACGGCGGGTCCGGAGCCGAGGATGTAGTCGATGTATTCGCGTCCCTCGACGTCGTACACCTTGCTGCCGCGGCCGTAGGCGACGACGAAGGCGACGTCGTCCGGCTGGACATAGGTGCCGAGGCTGCCGCCAGGCATCAGGCGGCGGATCTTGTCGAGTAGCTCGCGGTTGCGCGACTGCTGTACCGCCTGCGACTCACTGACCATCCGAGTCCTCCTCTCTCGCTACACTACCGGACCGGCGCGTGGTCACTATAGGCGAGCCGCTCCGCAGCGTCAAGTGCAACTTGCCGCGTCTCGACGGACGGCCCGCGTGGCTGGCGCGGAGCCATGAGATTTGACCAGATCGGCGCCGCCTGGCGCCGGGCGGTGCCCCAGGATGTCGTCGGGCCAGCGCGGGCCGGCGGGCCGGCACCCACCCTACCGCGGACCTCGGGTGAGCAGATCGCGTGGCGGACCCGGACTCTACCGCCTCACAATCATCGCCAAACTCTTAATTCATTGCATACCGACAATCTGGTAGGGTAGGATACTGAGGGCTCCGGCGCTGTGCTCGATGGCGTCGACCTATCGGGCGACGAGCGCGCTTCGCAGGCGCTCCTCGCCGTGCCAATCGAGGACGGGGAGCGGTAAGCGCGTCGCGTAGGTGCGCAGACGGCGAGCCGGCATCGAGCCGGCGTGCTGGCTGATGGAGCGGTGAGGGTAGCCACATGGCGCGTGTCCTCATCGTCGACGATCACCCGGTCGTGCGCGAGGGCCTGAGCGCGATGCTGAGCGTGCAGCCCGATTTCGAGGTCGTCGGTGAGGCTGGCGATGGCGCGACGGCCATCAGCATGGCGAGCGAGCTGCGACCCGAGGTTATCCTAATGGACCTCGCGCTGCCGGATATGGATGGGGCCGAGGCCATTCGGCGCATCCGGCAGGCCGACCCCGCGATGCGCATCGTCGTGCTGACGGCCTACGACACCGACGAGCGTATCGTCGAGGCTGTCCAGGCGGGCGCGCAGGGCTATTTGCTCAAAGGAGCGCCGCGCGAGGAGCTGTTCACCGCGCTGCGCGTCGTCCACGAGGGCGGCTCGCTCTTGCACCCCAGCATCGCCAGCCGGCTCTTGGCGCGTGTGAGCCAGCTCCTCGATCACGAGCAGCCGGTCGAGCCGCTCACCGAGCGCGAGATGGAGGTCCTGCAGCTCATGGCGCACGGCGCGCGCAACAAGAATATCGCCAGCCAGCTTTGCATCACCGAGCGCACGGTGAAGTTCCATGTCGCCGCCATCTTCCAAAAGCTGGAGGCGCATAGCCGCACCGAGGCGCTGGCCAAGGCCGTGCAGCGCGGCCTCGTGCACCTGTAGCGACCTCAGCTCTCGTCCACGAGATACACCTGCGGAATCGGTCGGCAGGCGCGCGCCCGCCATGAGCTGGTGAAGATTAGTATTCAGCCCTCGTCCACCAGATGCACCTGGGGAATCCACGCGCGGTCGAAGCCTGCCAGACCCTCTTCACCCAAGCGCTCCAGCTCCGCTCGGCAGCGCTCCGATTCGTGGACCAGGCGCGCGACGTCGACCCCATGGCAGGCCGGCGTGAAGGCGCGCAGCCGCAGCAGCCCCGCGTCGAGCAGCTTCACCGCGCCCCACCAGTTGCCGCGCAGCAGATGAAAGTAGGCGACGCCGACCTGGATGATGCCCTGGTAGAGCGAGCGGATGGCATCCGGCTCGGCGCGCCAGAGCAGCTCTAGGATCTCGTGGCACTCGAAAAACTCCCGCGCGTTGAAGAGGGCAATACCCTCCAGGAGCGGCGGCGGCGGCGGCTCGGCGCAGCGGCCCGTCGCGCCGCCGAAGGACGTGTGCTGCTGCGCTTCGGGCGCGTGCATCGGGCTGCCCGGTCTCCAGTACTCCACGGCGTGGACCGTCCTGCATCCCACTTTATCACTGCTCTGCCGGAGCGATGGCCTGGCCGCGTAGCAGGTGCGGAAGTGGCCACGCGGGGGAGTCCAGCGGGGGAGTCCAGCGGGGGAGTCCAGCGGGGGCGAAGCCCCCTCTGGATGTTCCTTGGGGTGTGGGGCGGGGCAACACGCGCTGCCGGCCGCGCGCCGAGCGCTGCGCATGGCACAATCGCCGTAAAGGCAGTGCGCGCAGCGCGGAGGTGCAGCGATGCGCATCCTGGCAGTCGACGTCGGCACCGGCACGCAGGACATCCTGTACTTCGACTCCGACCTCGAGCTGGAGAACTGTCCACAGCTCGTCATGCCGTCGCCGACAGTGATCGTCGCCGAGCGCATCCGCCGCGCGACCGGGGCCGGGCAGGCGGTGCTGCTGACCGGCGTGACCATGGGCGGTGGGCCGTCCCACTGGGCGGCGATGGACCACCTGCGCGCCGGCTTGCCGCTGTTCGCCCTTGCAGAGGCGGCGCAGACCTTCGACGACGACCTGGACAGCGTCGCGCGGATGGGCGTGCAGGTCGTGTCAGCCGACGAGGTGCGCGCGCTTCGCGACGTCGCGAGGTGCGACCTCAAGGATTTCTACTACGACGCCGTGGTGCGCACGCTGGAAGCCTTCGGCGTGAGCGTGCCGCCGGACGCGTGCGCCGTGGCGGTCTTCGATCACGGGGCCGCGCCACCCGGCTTCTCCGATCGCGTCTTCCGCTTCCAGTACCTGGCTGAGCGCGTTCGGGCGGGCCTCGCCGCGTTCGCCTTCCGTCGCGACGCCGTCCCGCCGGCTATGACGCGTCTGCGGGCGGTCGTCGCCACGGCCCCGGCCGTCAGTGACCTGCTGGTGATGGACACCGGTCCCGCAGCCGTGCTCGGCGCGCTGGAGGACCCCGCGGTGCGCCAGGCTGAGCGCGCGCTGGTGACCAACATCGGCAACTTCCACGTGCTGGCGTTCCATCTGTGGCACGACGAGATCGTCGGCCTCTTCGAGCACCACACCGGCGAGCTCACGGCGCCGCAGCTCGAGACGCTCCTCCAGCGCCTGGCCGAGGGCACGCTGACGAACGAGGAGGTCTACGGCACGCAGGGGCACGGGGCGCTGGTGCTCGACCAGGTGCGCAGCGCTGCCGAGCCGCCGCTGCTGGCGGTGACCGGCCCGCGACGGGCGCTGCTCGCTGCGGCGCGCTGGCGGCCCTACTGGGCCGTGCCGCACGGCGACATGATGCTGACCGGCTGCTTCGGCCTGCTGCGTGCCTACGCAGCGCACGACGAGCGCGTGCGCGAGGCCGTCGAGCGGCGGATGGGGCGTGCTGGGGCCTAACGCGAGCTCCCTTGCCGCATGGCGAAGGGTTGGTCGATGTGTCGTAGCCGCACCGGTCCGAATGGGAGCAGGGGAATCAAAAGGGAGCGCCGCCGCCGTAGGAATCCACCCTTGGCGAGGGGTGAGGCTACCCCATCAGGGTGATGTTCGCACGAGAGGACGAGGCTAGCCCTCCGTCTCCCTCAGTAGCTCGTTGGCGATGATGAGCCGCTGGATCTCCGACGTGCCCTCGTAGATGCGCATGGAGCGCACCTGGCGGTAGTAGCGCTCGACGGCGTACTCCTTGCTCACGCCGCTGCCGCCGTGGATCTGCACGGCCTCGTCGACGACGCGCCAGGCGGCCTCGGTGGCGAAGAGCTTAGCCATGGCGGCCTCTTTGGTGACACGCGCCGCGCCGCGGTCCTTCAGCACCGCGGCGCGGTAGACGAGCAGCCGCGCCGCGTCGAGCGCCACGGCCATATCGGCTAGCTTGAAGCGGATGGCCTGCTGCTGGACGAGCGCCGCTCCGAACTGCTTTCGCCGCCGGGCGTAGCGCAGCGCCTCCTCGTAGGCTGCCTGGCCCAGCCCGACCGCCGCCGCACCGACCGACGGCCGGAAGAGGTCCAGCGTCTGCATGGCGATGCGGAAGCCCTCGCCCTCGGCGCCCAGGCGCTGCGTCGCCGGCACGCGGCAGCCGCGGAAGCGCGGCTGGCCGATGCAGTGCGCGGCTAGGAGCACGAG
>JACQUS010000131.1 GCA_016210125.1 Chloroflexota bacterium
CGCTAGCCCATCGCGCTCGCCGGGCTCGCCCAGGGGTCCGGCCCTGGGTCGCCACCAGCCCCGGCGATGACCAGCCGCTCCAGGTAGTGCGCCCAGCCCTCGGCGTGCGGCTGGCGCTGGTCGGCAGGCAGGCCGCGATGTCGCAGGCGCACGACGGTATGCTCGCCCTCGGCGATCAGCGAGACCTCCACGGTCGACGTGCCGGGCGGCACCGGACTGCCGTCACCCTCCCATCCCCAGGTGAAGACGACACGACTATTCGGCACCACCTCCACGTACTCGCCGCGGGCAACGGACTGCTCGTTGATGCGCACACGGTAGGTCCCGCCCGGCCGCGGGTCCAGCTCGGCGGCGACGCCCTTCCAGCGCAGCATCTTCGCCGGATCGGTGAAGAACGCGAACACCGTCTCCGGCCGCGCCGCTATGCGCACCTCCCGCTCGACCACCTCGCCGGCCTCAGGCATCGCCATCGCGCAACCTCCGCTCCTCAGCTTCAGCAGCCCGCTTGAGCAACCACAGGTGCTCGTCCCAGAACTCTTCGAGGAAGGCCCTGAGCTCGGCCAGCCCCTCCGGTCGCCCACGGTAGAAGCGCCGCGTGCCCTGCCGGCGCTCGACGACCAGGCCGGCGGCCTTGAGCACCGCCAGGTGCTGCGAGATCGCCGGCCGCGTCACGTCGAAGTGCGCGGCTATCTCGCCGGCGGCCAGCTCGCGCGACAAGATGAGCCGCAGGATGTCTCGACGGCGTGGCTCGGCGATCGCCCGCAGGGCAGTATCCATGGCACCGGTATTTTAGCGCATCCTTTCGTAAGCGTCAACTAACGCGAAGCCAGGCTCCCCGCAGCGCCCACCTTGCGCAGACCCTGCGCGCGTCGCCGCTTCCAGCATGGCCGGCATGGATAGACTTGGCAAGCCCATGCCAGATAGTCGCAAAACGCGGGGCCGCGGCGCGCACTGCCCCGAAGCCGGAGCCGCGCGTGCGGGGCGGTTGTGACGGGCCGATCGTTGCCGCAGGGGTCGAGGCGCCGAGGCCCACGGTGCGGCCACGTGTGAGGTGCGTCTCAGGCGGCCGAGGCGCGCAGCGCGTCGACGTGCGGGCGGGGGGAAGCTAGGCGACGCGGGTCATCGGCTGGCGGCGACGAAGTTGCGCGCCTCCTCGGCCAGGCCGCGCCAGCCGTCGGCATCGCGCGGCTCGACGGCCACCCATTGTTTCATCAGCCGGCTGAAGCCCCTTCAAGGTCGAGATCTCGCCCAGGTGCGACCAGGTGTGGCCTACGACGCCGGCGGCGAGGACCCACGCCAGGGTCTGCTGGCCCAGCCCAGCGAACGAAAGATCGATCACGCGGGTCAGGTCGCCGTCGGTGAGGGAAGCCAGATACTCGTCGGAGGCCGCGTACACCGCCTGCCCGTACTGGCGCAGCGCCGCGAGGTCGACGCGCACGCTGCGAGCCCACTGGTCCCACGGCGGGATGCCTGGCTGCCCCGACGCTGGTGGCGGCGGTAGCTCGCTGACGCCGACGCGCCCGGCCCACGTCGTGGCAAACAGGGGCGCGGCCCCCCGGAGCACGCCGCCCACGAAGCCGTCCTCGCCGATGAGGATGTGCGCGTATTGCGCACCAACCGGCAGGGCCTTGCCGGCCGGAAGCCAGTGCGCCTGCTCAGCCGTGACGTCCTGCGTGACCGCTGGGTCATCACGACCGCGGCGCGCGGCGATCGAGGCCGCCGAGGAACAGGTGGCCCAGCCGCTCGCCGAAGCGCGGCGCCGGGCCGGCGGCCTCCTGGCCGCGCTCGCGCGGCCGCCGCTCCCAGTCCTGCCGCGCCTTGCGCGCCTGCTCGAACGCCGCCTCCAGCTCGCCACCGCCCTCGACCACCAGCGCGCGGAGCCGCCCCAGCGCCTCTGCATAGCGGTCGAGCCAGTGCAGGATGGCCTCGCGATTCGTCGCGCAGATGTCGCGGTACATCACCGGGTCGCCGGCGGCCAGACGAGAGGCGTCGCGGAAGCCGCTGGCCGCCAGCGCGGCCATGTCGCGCCAGCTCTTCGCCTGGGACGTCGTCGAGACCAGCGCCGTGGCCATCAGGAACGGCAGGTGGCTGATCGCCGCGACGTAGCTATCGTGCTCCTCGGGGCTCAAAAAGTACGGCTCGGCGCCGACCGCGCGCGCCAGGTCGGCCACAGTGGCCACGGCCTCGGGCGGCGCGTCGGGCGGGGGGACGACGCAGTAGATCGCCCCGTCGAAGAGCGTCTCCTCGGCCGCCGCGACGCCGCTGGTCTCCTTGCCGGCCATCGGGTGCCCGCCGACGAAGGCCACGTCGGGCAGCAGCTCCGCGGCCCAGCGCAGCACGGCGGTCTTCGTGCTCGCCGTGTCGGTCACGACGCAGCCGGGCGCCAGCAGCGGCCCCAGCGCCGCCAGCAGCTCGCGCACGGCCAGCACCGGCGTGGCCAGGACGACCAGGCGCGCCCCGTCGATCGCGGCGCCCAGGTCGCCGACCGCGCGGTCCACCGCGCCGCGGCGCTGCGCGGCGCGCGCTGCCTGCGCGTCGGCGTCGTAGCCGACCAGCTCGTGCTCGACCTGCCCGCGGCGCAGCGCCAGTCCCAGCGAGCCGCCGATGAGACCCAGGCCTACGATGGTGATGCGCGCCATCGACCACCCCTCACGCGTCGTCTGCCTGCCGTAGGAGCGCCAACGCCGGGTCGCCCGCCGCGCCGTTCTGGTGCGCGGCAATGAGCGTGACGACGCGCTCCGACGACCCAGCCAGCCGTGCCAGGCGCGCTCCGCGCTCTGGGTGGCGCACGTAGACGCGGAAGGCGCGCCGCCACGGGCCACGGGCCTTGAGCCGGGCGAGGAAGCCCGGCGCCCAAGCGTCGAGCAGCACGGCGGCGACGCGCTGCCACAAGCGCAGGCCGCTGCCGGCCTTGCCCACGTCGTGCAGCAGCGCGGCCTGCAGCACCTCGCGGTCGGCCACGCCGCCGGCGAGCACGCGGCGGTAGACCTCTACCGCGTGGCGCTGGTCGGCCACGGCGAGCCGCGCGAACAGCGCGTACTGCGGCGGCGTGAGCACGGCGCGCACCGCGATGCGCTCGGCCTCGGTCGGCGCCGGGCGCAGCGCGCGGAAGAACTGGCGGATGCGGTGCGCGACGGACACGCTCCAACCTCGAGACAGGCGTCAGGTCGTCTCGCCGCGGTGCCGGCCGGGGTGGCCGCTCAGCCGACGATCGCCCGCAGCAAGAACTGGCTCGGTGGGCCAATCAGCCGGCCAAGGATGTTCAGATGGAGCGGGGTGAAGGCGTCGACGAAGATGATGGTCATTAGCACTGCCGGGCCATACTGCTCGAAGCGGGCGAAGGCGAAGGCCTGCGCCGACGGCAGCACGCCGAGCAGCACCTTGAAGCCGTCCAGCGGGGCCAGCGGGATCATGTTGAACACCGCCAGCAGGATGTTCCAGCGCAGGCTCCAGGCGACGAAGCTTGCCGCGAGGTCCGGCGCGCCGCCGTCGAAGAAGCCGAAGCGCAGCGGCAGGGCGACGAGCATCGCCAAGGCCACGTTCGACAGCGGCCCGGCGAACGCCACCTGCGCCATGCCCACGCGCGCGTTCAGGCGGTAGTAGCGCGGATCGGTCATCACCGGCCGACCCCAGCCAAAGCCGGCCAGCAAGAACAGCAGCGAGCCGAAGGGATCGAGGTGCGCGAGCGGATTCAGCGTCAGTCGCCTCTGGCGCCGCGGGGTGGGATCGCCCAGCCGGTCTGCCCAGAAGGCGTGCGCGAACTCGTGGACGGTCAACGCCACCACCAAGGCCGCCATGGCCACGACGAAGCGCTGCGGATCAGAGAAGAGCTGCCAAAGAATCATCAATCCCCCACTGGCGCCGCGATTATACCACGAGCGAACGAGCGGCTATGATAGCGGCTATGATAAGGGAAAGGGCGACCGGAGGGCGGGCGCGTGAGTCGCTTCCTCATCCACTGGACGGTGACCTTCCTGGCTGTCCTGGTCGCCGCGTGGGCGCTGCCGACCATGCTCGAGTCGCGCGACCTGCTCAGCCTAGCCATCTTCGCCCTCGTGCTCGCCGTGCTCAACGCACTCGTCCGCCCGCTGCTCATCCTGCTGACGCTGCCGCTCTCCTGCCTCACGCTGGGGCTGTTCACCCTGGTGATCAACGCCCTCGTCTTCTGGTTCGGAACCATCGTCGCGCCGGGCGTGCACGTCGCCGGCTTCGTCGAGGCGTTCATCGCCGCGCTCGTCGTGAGCGTCGCCAGCACGATCATCGGTGTGCTCATTCACTGAGGGCGCAGCGGCCCCGCCCCACCCCAAGGGATCCGGCAGAGGGGGCGAAGCCCCCGCCGCACTCCCCCGCACCTCGCCCCAAAGAGCGCGCTCTTCACAGCACCTGGGTATGCGCGCCGAATTGCACGCCACGAGTGTGCCGCTGCGCGTCGACACGCCCCATCGTCGCACGGGAGAGCGCAAGCGGCCGGGGCGAGTCAGTAGGGGTGCATTCGGCCGCGCGCCGGCGGCGCTAGCCGTCCAGGCGGACCAGGCCGGCGCGGTAG
>JACQUS010000120.1 GCA_016210125.1 Chloroflexota bacterium
CACATCCCGCGCGGAGATACGGGCAATGGCCACTGATCGCGACCTGACGATGCTCCTCGTCGGCGACGTCTACGTCCAGCGCGACGACCCACCGAGCATCTTCCGCCACGTGGGCGAGCTGCTGCGCGGCGCCGACTTCACCCTCGGCAATCTCGAAGGCGCCGTGGCCGACGGCGGCACGCTGCGCCAGCGCACCTCGGCGCCACACCTCAGCTTCTTCAAGGCCGACGCGCGACAGATCGCCGCGATCCAGGCGGCCGGCTTCGACGCCGTGGGCGCCGCCAACAACCACTGCCTGGGCTACGGCTACGAGGGGCTGTTCGAGTCACTGGGCCACCTGGACCGCATCGGTGTCAAGCACGCCGGTGCCGGGCGCAGCAAGGCGGAGGCGCACACCCCGGCCGTCGTCGAGCGCCAGAGCGTCCGCGTCGCGCTGCTAGCTTACACGTCGGTCTTCGCCCCCGGCTGGCAGGCCACCGACGACGGCCCCGGCCTGGCCGTGGTGCGCGCGCGGACGGCCTACGAGCCCTCGCCGCGTTTTCAGGAGCAGCCCGGCTCGCCACCGATCATCCGCTCGTGGGCCTGGCCGGAGGACAAGGCCCAGGTGGCCGCCGACGTCGCCGCCGCTCGCCAGCAGGCCGACCTCGTCGTCTGCTCCTTCCACTGGGGCGTCTCCGAGCGCTACACCAAGCTGGCCGAGTACCAGGTCGAGGTCGGCCGCCACGCCATCGACGCCGGCGCCGACCTCGTCTTCGGCCACCACCCGCACGTGCTCCAGGGCGTCGAGGTCTATCGCCGGCGGGCGATCTTCTACTCGCTGGGCAACTTCGCCTTCGACATGTACCGGCCCGACCGCTTCGACGGCGAGACGATCATCGTGCGCTGCCGCATCCGCGACCGGCGCATCGCCGCCGTCGAGTACCTACCGGCGTACAGCGACGCGAGCTGCGAGCCCCGCGTGCTGCCTCTGGCGGAGGCCGGGCGCATCATCCGCATGGTCGAGGAGCGCTCCGCCCAGTTCGGCACGCGCTTCGCGCCGGCCGGCGAGGCGCTGCACCTCGAGCTGGGCCCGGCCGCGGCGTGAAGGTCGGCCCCCAGGCGCCCTGCGCGGGCTGGCGTGAGCCTAGCGCTGCTCCGCCAGGCCCCCGGCCTGAGCGGCCACGGAGGCGCGCAGCGCCTGGAGCGCCGCGCTGAAGGCGACCAGATAGCGCGCTGGCTGCGTGATGCGCCGCACCTCGGCCGGCAGCGCGGCCCGCTGCGCCAGCGCCCGTCGCCGCGCCTCGTCGAGCGACTCGCGGTGCAGGCGCCGGCCATCGCGCATCACCGGCTGGAGCAGCGGCAGCGCATCGGCCGGCCCTGGCTCGTCGGCCAGGGCGATGACGTCCTCGCGGAAACGCTCGGACTCCACGCGACGCCAGACCTGCTTGCGGTCCGGCCAGGTGGCCTTGGCGGCCGACAGCTTGAGGCGCGGCGTGCCGGCATAGGCGACGAGCTTGTAGGCCATATCGAGGTACGGCGCGTCGGCCGAGACGCCCAGCTTGCTGCCGACCCCGAAGGCATCGATCGGCGCGCCGGCTGCCAGAAGCTGCGCCATCTCGTGCTCGTCCAGCCCACCGCTGGCGAAGATCAGCGCGTCGGCCAGGCCGGCCTCGTCTAGGATGCGCCGCACCTCGCGGCTCAGCGCCGCCATGTCGCCCGAGTCGAGGCGCACGCCACGTAGGCGGTGCCCGGCCGCGGCCAGCTCGCGGCCGACGATGGCGGCCCGCCGCGCGCCGGCCACCGTGTCATACGTGTCTATGAGCAGCAGGCACGCGTCAGGGTACGCACGCGCGTAGGCGCGGAAGGCCGACAGCTCGTCGGGAAAGCTCTGGATGTAGGAGTGGGCCATGGTCCCGGCGATGGGGATGCCGTAGCGCGCCCCGGCCAGCACGTTGCTGGTGCTCTGGCAGCCCGAAAGGTAGCTGGCCCGCGCGACCTTCATCCCGGCATCGGTGCCGTGAGTGCGCCGCAGGCTGAAGTCCACCACCGTGCGCCCCGGTGCCGCCTCGACGCAGCGGGCCGCCTTGGTGGCGATGATGCTCTGGAAGTGCACCTGGTTGACGATGAAGGTCTCGACGAGCTGGGCCTCGATGACCGGCGCCGTCACCTCGACCACCGGCTCGTGCGGGAAAAACAGCGTACCTTCGGAGAGCGCGCGCACGTCGCCGGTGAAGCGGAGCTGCGCCAGGAAGTCCAGGTAGTCATCGGCGAAGCGGCCGGTCTGGCGCAGGTAGGCTAGGTCGTGGGGCTCGAAGGCCAGCGACTCAAGGTAGCTCAGTACGTCGTCTAGCCCGGCGGCGACGAGGTAGCCCCAGTTCGGCGGCAGGTGGCGGACGAACAGGCTGAAGGTGGCCGGCTCGTGCATGCGCTCGCAGAAGTAGCTCTGGCCCATGGTGAGCTGGTAGAGGTCGGTGAAAAGCGCCAGTCCGCTGCCGGGCGATTCGGGCAGCTCGCTTGCACGGTTCATCGGCCTTCCTGCGCCTCGCTTGCCACAAGCGTAGCACGGCCGAGGACCTGTCGCGCCGCTGCCAGCACCCGGGCCGGCAGGACGCCAACCATACACCGGTGGTAGGGCAGCAGGTCGGTCGGATAGTCGAGCCGGCCGCACGGCGCGCAGGGCCAGGCGCTGGCCACGACGACGTGCCGGTCGTCGGCCCGACGCGGGCCGAAGAGCGCCGGGTCGGCCGGGCCGAACAGGCGCACCGTTGGCGTACCGACTGCCGCGGCCAAGTGCAGCGGCCCGCTGTCGGGGCCGAGGACGAGCGCGCAGCGGGCGTAGAGCGCGGCGACCTGGCCGAGCGTCGTCGCGCCGGCCGCCAGGACGCCGCCCACAGCGCGGGCCAGCGGCGCGCAGAGCGGCCGCTCGGCCGGCGAGCCCGTCCAGACGAGCCGCCAGCCGTCGGCCGCCAGGCGCTCGGCGAGCCAGTGCCAATGCTCAGGTGGCCACAGCTTGACGGCTGCGCCCGTGCCCGGATGCAGTGCCACCCACGGTCCGCCGTGCGGCAGCACGCGCGCAGCGAAGCGCTCCTCGTCGGCGCGCAGCCGGAACTCCAGCGGCCAGGGTACGGCCTGCGCCATCTGCTCCTCGCTTGCACCGGCGACGCCGCCGACGAGCCGCACGCTTCGGGCCACGGCGTGCTGGCCGTCGCGCCAGGGCATGGCGTCCGTGAGGAACGGCCGGCACGCCGGCCAGTCGTAGCCGGCGACGCGCGGGATGCCGGCAAGCGCCGCCAGAGCGGCGCCCCACCAGAAGTCGAAGCGCAGGTTCACCGCGAGGTCGTAGCCGCCGGCCCGCTGTGCGGCGGCCGCGCGCAGCAAGAGCACGTACGCCTCGGCCGGGTGGCGCCGCGGCCGGCGATTGAACCACGGGAAATCGCAGCAGCGCACGACATCGACGTGCGGGCTGCGCCGGAGCACGTCGGCGGCCCACGGCCCGACGAGCGCCGTGACGTGCGCCGCCGGCCACTGCGCGCGCAGCAGGCGCAGCGCTGGCGTGGTCAGCAGCAGGTCACCCAGGTGGTCGGGGCGGATGAGTAGGATACGCCGCGGCGGCCAGGCACCGCGCCG
>JACQUS010000002.1 GCA_016210125.1 Chloroflexota bacterium
CTGCGCGGCGGCGCGGTGCAGCAGGGCGCGCTGCACGTCTTCGCGCGCTGGTGCCACCGCTACGACTGCGCGGCCTGCCCGCTGGGCGGCGGCGGGCCGGCAGTCTGACACTCCTTCGTGGCCGTGATGCGGCGATCGTGGGGGCTCATCCCATGCTGCGGTGCAAACGCGCGCTTTCGGTCTGCGTATAAGGAGTGGTCGACGCGCAGTGGGGCGCATCAGTGGGGATGAAAACGAGGCGCACACGGTAGGAGCGCGGGCATCCTGCCCGCACCGGGGTAGGGGCGGGCGAGACGCCCGCGCTCCCGGGCCTTATTTCGGGGGAGTCCAGAGGGGGCTTCGCCCCCTCTGGATGCCTCTCACGGGGTGGGGTGGGACAGCCTGCCGGCGGGTGACTCGGCCCGACCGAGGCCCCCGGCAGCGACTCCTAGCGGCGGTCGCGCCGGCTCGACGCGTACCCGCCGCGCTGCTGCTCGAAGCACTCCGAGCAGTAGACGGGCTTGTCGGTGCGCGGCTCGAAGGGCACCTGCGTGCTCTGGCCACAGGCCGCGCAGATCGCCGGGAACATCTCGCGGCGCGGGCGATCGTAGGCTGCCCGTCCGCCATCGCCGTCGCGGCCCTGGCGGCGCGCGGCGCGGCAGTTCGAGCAGCGACTGGGCTCGTTGGTGAAGCCCTTGTTGGCGAAGAACTCCTGCTCGCCGACGGTGAAGACGAAGCTCGTCCCACAGTCGCGGCAGGTCAGGGTCTTGTCGGTCATTTTCGCGCTGACTCCTCTTGCGTAGTCGGAACGGTTCGGTCAGCGCGACGTCGAGGGGGGAAACAGGAGCGTCGGGCGCGCCTAGCGCCCAACCCACGGGGCGAGCCACCGATTCGTACCGCAGCAAGTATAGCAGAGTGGCCGGCCGTACGCCAGCATGCTGACTATCAGGCGGTTGATGGTCAGCTACGGGGTGCTCGCGTCCAGCCGCAGCAGCCGCGCGGCGTTCGCGTAGAGCGCCTTCTGGCGCACCGTCTCGGACCGCAGGCCGGCCGTCGCCTGCGCGACCGCCAGGCGCAGCGGATAGAGTGGGTAGGCGCTGGCGAAGAGGTATTGGTCCTGGAGGTAGCCGTTCGCGGCGTCGAAGAGCGCCTGGCCGAAAGGCAGCGCGAAGTGGTAGAAATCCGGCGAGAGGTAGACGTTGGGCCGCTTCAGCGCCAGCGCCAGCGCTGCCTCGAGGTAGGGCCAGCCGCCGTGCGCGACGACAAAGGGCACGCGGCGGAAGTCGCCGGCCAGGCGGTCGAGTGCCACCAGATTGCGCAGGCCGTAGCCGAGGTCGGGGCCCACGAATAGGCTGAGGGTCACAATCACCGGCACGCCCAGGTGCTGTGCCTCCTCATAGAGGCCGTAGAGCGTCCCGTGGTCGATGTCCACCGGCTGCGGGCCTAGGCCCGGCTCGACCGTCAGGCCGCGCAGGCCCAGTTCGGCCACGGCGCGCCGTAGCTCGGCGACAGCCGCGGCCGGGCGCGCTAGGTCGACGCTGGCGATGCCGACGAAGCGCCCCGGGTAGGCGCGGCCGAGCGCGGCCACCTCGTCATTGGACACGCCGGGCGCCGGCGCAGCGCCGGGCGCCCACTGGCCGACCGGCTGCGCGGTGCGGGCCGGCGCGACGCCGACGGCGACCCCGGCCTCGTCCATCTCGCGCAGCAGCAAGGCCATGGAGCCCTCGGCCGCGGCGACGGGGAACGGCACGCCGAGCCGCGCCGGCGTCCAGCGCCCGGCGCGGCCATATGGCACCTCGAGGCGCAGGAAGCCACCGTAGGGTGGCCGGAGGCGGAAGTCGACGATCATTGGTGCGCTCCCCCGTGGCAGGCGCAACCCGGCCGCCGCGCAATCATGCGCCGGGTGGGTGATGCGCGCAACCATCTCCTCCGCGTAGTCCAGCCCAGCGACGTAGGCACGAGGTGACCTCGCTCCCACACTCCGCGGTGGATTCGCCGCGGCCGTGCTGCGCGCGCGCGTCTACGTGTTCGGCGGCGAGGACTCGCGGCGCACCTACGCGGACAACGCGGAGGACGACCCGGCTACGGACGCGTGGCGCGCGGTGGCGCCGCTGCCGACGCCGCGGCACGGGCTGGCGGCGGTGGCCGTGGGCGACGCCATCTACGCGCTGGCCGGCGGCCCGACGCCGGGAGGCTCGGAGAGCGGCGCCGACGACGCCTACTGTGTCTAGTCGCGTCGGGAGACCCGCAAGTCGGTGACGGTCTGTGTTACATTTTTTCTGTGGATCACGCGAAAGGTGAGAGCGATGGGTGCCCAGAACGTGACGCTCGCCCTGCCGGCAGACCTGTTGCGCGAAGCCAAGCATCTGGCCGTCGACCGGGGCATGTCGTTGTCGCGGTTCGTGGCCGTGATCCTCGAAGAGCACGTCGTGGCCACGCGGCGCTACCGTTCGGCCCGCGCGCGCCAGCGGCGCCTCCTGGAAGGGGGGAGACCGCTGGGCACGGGAGGTCGGATCACGTGGCGACGTGACGAGTTGCATGGGCGCTGAGTTCTGCGACACCAACGTCATCGTCTACGCCTATGATCTATCTGCCGGCGTGAAACGGGACCGAGCGCGACACCTGCTTGAGCGCTTGTGGCAGTCCGGGAAGGGCGCGGTCAGCGTTCAGGTGCTGCAAGAGGTCTTCGTCGCGCTGACCCGCAAGGTCGCCCAGCCCATATCGACCTCGGACGCGCGGGTGATCGTGGCCGATATGGCGACCTGGCAGACGGTGATCCCTATCGCTGACGACCTACTGGCGGCCATCGACGCGACCGA